>JAEYZV010000275.1 GCA_023427865.1 Acidobacteriota bacterium | reverse complement strand
CACCAGATCGGTGCGCTCACGCGCGCGCAGACGCCACAGGTCCTCATCCGAGAGGCGCAGGATGTCCGCGGCGAGGGCCGAGACGTCGCCGCGCCACCGTTCCTTCCCGGCCGCCTCGGTCCAGACCGCGTCCGTCCACGGCGAATCCCACGACGGCACGTGCACACCATTGGTGACGTGATCGACCGGAACCTCCTGCAGCGGCCAACGCGGGAACAATCCGGCAAACAGCTGGCGGCTGACGACACCGTGGAGTCGACTGACGCCGTTGGCCCACGAACATCCGCGCATCGCCAGCCACGCCATGTTGAAGGGCTCACGCGAGTTCCCGGGATCCTGGCGTCCAAGCGCCAGCACATCTGACCACGACAAGCCCACCTCGCGGACGTACTCGTCGAAGTAGCCGCGGTATGCCTCAATCTCGCCAGGCGGGAACGTATCGAAGCCGGCCGGCACCGCCGTGTGGGTCGTGAAGACGTTGCCGGCGCGCGTCGCCCACAGGGCTTCCCGAAACGTCGTGCCCTGCTGCTGCATGAAATCGCGGGCCCGTTCGATCACGACGAACGCCGCGTGTCCTTCATTGAGGTGACAGACCTCGATCTCCAATCCGAGCGCCTGGACGAGACGCCAGCCACCGACGCCGAGGATGATCTCCTGCAGCAGGCGCACCTCGGAACTGCCGCCATACAGTGTGCTCGTCAGGCCGCGGTCGGCTGGCGCATTGAACGCATCGTTGCTGTCGAGCAGATACAGCATGGTCCGGCCGACCGTGACCTGCCAGGCCCGCAGCAGGATCGTGCGACCCGGGAGCGTCAGCGAGATCCGGAGACGGTCACCGCCCGGCGTGAGGGCCGGTTGCACGGGCAGACTCGCCGGCTCGTTGAACGGGTAGAGTTCCGTTTGCCGACCGAGCGGATCGAGCACCTGTCGGAAGTACCCCTGCTGCCACAGTATGCCGATGCCGATGACGGGCGTATCCAGATCGCTGGCGGTCTTCAGGTAATCGCCAGCGAGAATGCCGAGGCCCCCGGCGTAGAGCGGCAGCCCCTCGTGGAGGCCGAATTCCATACTGAAGTAGGCGACGCGCGGCAGCGTCGTCACGCCGGGCGGACGCCACGGCGCCGTCCCGCGATACTTCTCGCGAGATCGCTCGAGCGCCTGGACTCGTTGCAGGAACTCCGGGTCGGACGCGAGACGTTCCAGCCGCTCGAGCGGAACGTGTTGGAGCAGGAGCCACGGGTTCTGCGTGCGCTCCCACAGCCGCTCGTCGATCTGCCTCCAGACGGCATCGCCAGCGTGATTCCAGGCCCAATGCAGATCCAGCGCGAGGTTGGACAGGCTGGTCAACGGCTCCGGAAGGGAACGGGACGTCGGGTCGGTCGACGATGACATCTCTGCCTCGCGAACGCGAGACGCGTTCAGTACTGAGGTGCGGTCTGCTATCCGATATCCGGCTGGAGCCTCTCCAAAAGAACAGTCTACCGCCGTGATCAGGACCGCCCGGATCAGCCAGGACGCAGAGGCGCGGCCGCGGAAATTCGACGATCCGGCTCGGGTGTCTGAAATCCGCAAGGGCTTGTGCGACAATAGCTGGCTCGTGCGGTGAGGTGGCCGAGAGGCTGAAGGCGGCGGTTTGCTAAACCGTTGTACGGGCTCAAACCTGTACCGAGGGTTCGAATCCCTCCCTCACCGCCAGCCTTCGCGGGCTCGTGAGTGTCCGAGCCCGCTTCGGCCGGGCAGGCTCTCCGTTTCGCGCCGGCAACTCGCGGGCGAACGGTAGACGTTTGGAATCCCCAGCTGGCGCGGAGTCGAGCGCGAGCATCCCGTAACATTTCGGCACGTGCCTGATTCGTCCTCCGTCCCGCTACGCGTCCGCTTCGCGCCCTCGCCGACGGGGTATCTGCACGTCGGCGGTGCCCGCACCGCCTTGTTCAACTGGCTGCTCGCCAGGCGCACCGGTGGCACGTTCGTGCTGCGCATCGAGGACACCGACATGGAGCGGTCCTCCGACGCGATGGTGCAGGGCATCCTCGACGGCATGCGCTGGCTCGGGCTCACCTGGGACGAGGGCCCGCAGGTCGGTGGACCCCACGCACCGTACTTCCAGTCGCAGCGGCTCGAGCGCTACCGCGAGGTCGCCGCGCAACTCGTGGCGAGCGGCCACGCCTACTACGACTACCGCACGACCGACAGCCGCCCGAAGGCAGGCGATCAGAACGAGCCCGCCGTGGCGTTCGGGCCCAAGCAGTACGACGAGACGAGCATCGCCCTGAGCGCCGAGGAGGTCGCCGCGCGTGAAGAGCGCCGCGCGCCGCGCGCCGTGCGCTTCCGCGTGCCGGCCGAAGGACGCACGGCGTTTGCCGACGCGGTCCACGGCGAGATCGGCTTCGACAACGCGGGCCTCGAGGACTTCGTCATCCTCCGCTCCGACGGTGTCCCGACCTACCACCTCTCGGTGGTGGTCGACGACATGGACATGCGCATCACGCAGGTGATTCGCGGCGACGACCACATCTCGAACACGCCGAAGCAGATCCTGCTGTACGAAGCGCTCGGGGTGCCGGTGCCGGCCTTTGCGCACGTGCCGCTCATCCTCGGACCCGACAAGAAGCGCCTGAGCAAGCGTCATGGCGCGACCTCGGTGATGGAGTACTCCACGCAGGGCTTCGTGCCCGAGGCGATGGTGAACTTCCTGGCGCTCCTCGGCTGGTCGCCTGGAGACGACCAGGAGATCTTCGACATCGACGAGCTCGTGGCGCGCTTCGACCTCGCGGGCATCAGTGGCGGCAACGCCGTCTTCAATCCCGAGAAGCTCGAGTGGATGAACAACCAGCACATCATGCGGCTGCCAGACGATGTGCTGATCGCCCACCTGCGTCCATGGCTCGAACAGGCCGGGTTGTGGCACGAGGCGTTCGACGGCGAGCGCCGCGCCTGGCTGACGCAGGCACTCGCGCTGCTGCGTCCTCGCGCCAGGCGTCTTGGCGACATCCCCGAAGGCCTGCGCCCGCTCGTCGGCCCCGTGGTGTTCGAGACCACGGCCGCGACCAGGCACCTGACCGCGGAGATGGCGCCGCATCTCGATGCGCTCGCCGCGCGCCTGTCGGAGTTGCCGTCGTTCGACGCGACGGCGATCGAACAGTGCGTCCGAGGCGTCGCCGGCGATCGCGGCGTGAAGCCCGGCGCCTTCATGCAGTCCGTGCGCGTGTCGCTGACCGGCCGCACGGTGAGTCCCGGCCTGTTCGAGACGATCGAGCTCCTCGGCCGTGAACGGAGCGTCGCGCGGATCCGCGCCGGCGCCCGGCAATCCCAGCCCGCCTGATTCATGCGCGCCGCAGATCTCCATCGCCAGGCGTTCGATGTCCTCGTGGTGGGCGGCGGCATCATCGGGGCCGGCGTCGCGCGGGATGCCGCCCGCCGCGGGCTGAAGGTCGCCATCTTCGAGCAGGACGACTTCGGCAGCGGCACGTCGTCGGGTTCCACGCGCCTGATCCATGGCGGGCTCCGCTACCTCGAGATGCTCGATTTCGCCCTCGTGCGCCTCGACCTGCGCGAGCGCGAGATCCTGCTGCGCATCGCCCCGCACCTGGTGCGGCCGCTGCGGTTCCTGCTGCCGTTCTACGGCTCGTCGGCGTTCACCCGGCTCAAGATGCGCGTGGGCATGTGGCTGTACGACGCACTCAGCTACGACCGCAGCCTGGAGGGCCACGCGATGCTCTCACCCGAGGCCGCACACGCCGCCGAACCGCGGCTCGTGCGCAAGGGGCTGCAGGGTGCCGCGGCGTACTCCGATGCGCAGGCGGCGCTGCCCGAGCGTCTCTGCATGGAGAACATCGTCGACGCGATGGCCGCAGGCGCTGCGGCGTGCAATCACGCGCGCGTCGTCGGGGCGGTGGTCGAGCATGGGCGGATCCGCGGCCTCCGCGTGCAGGACCTGATCGCCCAGCGCGAGGTCGAGGTCACGGGCCGCGTCGTCGTGAACGCGTCGGGCCCGTGGTTCGATCGTCTCGCAGGCGTGCTGCAGACCAACGCGCGACCTCGTGTGCGCACGACGCGCGGCATCCATATCGCCTGCCCGAACCCGCCACGCCAGGCGCTCGCGCTGCCGTCGGCGGTCGATGGACGGCTCACGTTCGTGATTCCGTGGCTCGACTACACCTGGGTGGGCACCACCGACATCGACTACCGCGACGATCCGTCGGATGTGACGGCCACGCCGCAGGAGATCGATTACCTCCGTCGGTCGGTCGAGCCGTACGTCGGCAGCCTCGGCGATGTGCTCTTCACCAACGCCGGTGTACGGGCGCTCGTCCGCCGCGACGGACATGCGTCGGCCGTGACGCGGTCGCACCAGGTGATCGCCGAGCCCGACCCGGTGGGTCTGGTCTCCATCATCGGCGGCAAGCTGACCGGGTACCGCGGCATCGCCGAAGAGGCGACCCAGCGTGTATGCCGCCTGCTCGATCGCAGCGAGCGCGGCACGACGGCGACCGAGCCACTCCCGGGGGCGCGCACGATCGAGGGATCCGAACCCGACGTGCTGACGAGCGAGCAGCGGGCGCACCTGCGGCTGCTCTACGGTTCGCGACGCGTGGAAGTGTCGAGGCTCGCCGAGGAGCGGCCCGAGCTTGCCGAGCCGTTGATGGCGGGTGAGCCGGACGTGGCCGCGCAGGTCGTGCATGCGACGCGTCACGAGGCATGCGAGCGCGTGGCCGATTTCGTGTTCAGGCGAACGCGCCTGGCGTTCACGCCGCATCGCGGGCGCCAGGCGCTCGCGCGCATCGCCGGCGTGATGCGCGAGGAGCTCGGCTGGTCCGACCAGCGGACGGCCGACGAGCTCGCGCGCTGCCGCAGGCTCCTCGATCGCACGGATGGCGACATCCCGACGGGCGGCGACTCGTTCGTGGATCTCGCGTAATCTTGCGCTCCACATGCCCCTTCCCGTTCGCCTGACCCCGGACGCCTGCGCCAGGGCGACGCGGCTTCTTGCGCGCCGCGACCCGGCGCTCGCACGACTCATGAAGCGGCACGGCGCCTGTGCGCTCGGCACGCGCCCGCGTCGCGACAGCTTCTCGGCTCTGGTGCGCGCCATCGTCTTCCAGCAGTTGTCGACCGGTGCCGCGACGACGATCTACGAGCGCGTGCTCGCGACGATGGACGCGTCGGCCTGCCCGCGGCCATCGCGTTGGCTGGAGACACCGGAGGCGCAACTGCGCGCCGCGGGGCTGAGCACGCAGAAGCTGCGCTACATCCTCGACCTGTGCCGCCACGTCACCGACGGCTCGCTCGACACGCGGCAGCTGCACAGGATGGGCGACGAGGAGGTGATTGCGACGCTCACGCAGGTGAAGGGCATCGGCCGCTGGACCGCGGAGATGTTCCTGATGTTCCACCTGCAGCGGCCCGACGTCCTGCCGCTCGGCGACCTCGGCGTGGTCACCGGGTTCGCGCGGGTGTACGCCGACGGCACGCGCCAGTCCGCCGAGGTGATGACCGCCCATGCCGAGTCGTGGCGACCGTTCCGCAGCATCGGCCGCTGGTACATGTGGCGTGCGCTCGAAGCGCGCTGACCGCCGAAAGGTGTTCCTTCCATGACAGCACGCTTCACGACGCTCGCGTTCGCAGCGCTCTTCACCCTCGGTATCGCGGTGTCCGCACAGCAGCCCCCGACGCCCTCCCAGGGTGCCGCGCCGGCCGACGCGGGCAAGAAGGAGCCGGCCTGGGACGTATCGGCCCCGCTCGGGCCCACCCACCAAGTCGCGTTCGAGACCGACGAGGGCACGTGGATGAACGTGGACGTCAGCCCGGACGGTCGAACGATCGTGTTCGACCTGCTCGGCGACATCTACACGATGCCGATCGAAGGCAGCGGCACGGGCCTCGCGCAGCGGATCACGAGCGGCCCGGCGTTCGACATGCAGCCGCGGTTCAGTCCGGACGGCACGCGGATCGCGTTCAGCAGCGATCGCGGCGGGCTGTGGAACATCTGGGTGATGAACGCCGACGGCAACGGTGCCAAGCAGGTCTCCAAGGAGAACCGCTGGTTCGTCAACAGCCCGACTTGGGCGCCCGACGGACTCTCGATCTACGCTCGCCGCCACTTCGTCCGGCAGCGCTCGCTCGGCGCCGGCGAGATCTGGCAGTTCCACGTGAGCGGCGGCGACGGCCTGCAGGTCACCGAGAAGAACGGCTGGCAGAAGGACCAGGGTGAGCCCGCCATCTCGCCGGACGGCGGAACCCTCTACTACAGCAAGGACGTCACGCCCGGCGACACGTTCGAGTACAACAAGAACCCGTTCGGGACCATTTACGCGATCATCGGCCGCGACCTCCGTACGGGCAAGGAGCGCACGGTCACGTCCCGTCCCGGTGGCTCGATCGCGCCTCGCGTGTCGCCCGACGGCCGGAGCCTGGCATTCATCCGGCGAGTCGGCACCGGCAGCCAGCTGTTCGTGCGCGATCTGGCCACCGGCGTCGAGACCAGCGTGTTCGACGGGCTCGACAAGGACCTGCAGGAGGCCTGGGCCGTGCACGGCGTGTACGCGCAGTACGCGTGGCTGCCGGACGGCTCGGGATTTGTGATCTGGGGCAAGGGCAGGATCTGGCGCGTCGACCTGGCGAAGAAGGCTGGCACCATCGTCCCGTTCCGCGCGAAGGTCGAGCAGACGATCAACGAGCCCCTCCGGTTCAGCCGGGACGTGCATCCCGCAGAGGCGCCGGTACGGATGCTGCGTCATGCGAAGGTGTCGCCGGACGGCCGGCACGTCGTGTACAGCGCGCTCGGTCATCTGTACGTGCGGCCGCTTCCCGACGGCGAGCCGAAGCGCCTGACGAAGGACGCGGCACACGAGGCATGGCCCTCGTTCTCGCCCGACGGCCGGCAGGTCGCCTACGTGACCTGGGACGACGAGGCGAAGGGGCGCGTCAAGGTGGTGGGCGTGGACGGACAGGGCGTACGTGAAGTCGTCTCCACGCCGGGCCACTACGGCCAGCCGTCGTTCTCGCCCGACGGCGCCTCCCTCGTCTACCGGGCGGCAGGACCGGACTCGGATCGCGCGCTGACGCACGCCACCGACCCCGGCATCTTCGTCGTGCCCGTTGCCGGGGGGGCATCGAAGAAGGTCACCGACGCCGGGCAGGAGCCGCTCTTCAATCGCGATGGGACGCGCATCTTCCTGCGCGATCGCCGCGGCGAGCACACGGTGCTGCGCAGCGTCACCCTCGATGGCGCCGACGAGATCGTGCACGTGCAGTCGGAGAATGCCGTCCAGATCGTCCCCTCTCCCGACAATGCGTGGGTCGCCTTCACCGAGCGCTTCAAGACGTACGTCATGCCGATGCCGGCGACCGGTCGTCCGGCGACCCTGGTGCCTGGCGGCACGGCGTACCCGGTGGCGCAGGTGTCGCGCGATCACGGCTTCGCGCTGCACTGGTCGGCCGACAGCCGGCGCATCCACTGGACCCTCGGGCCGGAACTGTTCACGCGCGATCTGACGCGCACCTTCTCGTTCGTCGAGGGAGGCGCCGACACGCCCGCGCCGCCAGAGACGGCCGGCGTGAACATCGCGTTCACCGAGCCCAGCGACGCCCCGACGGGCGAGATCGCGCTGGTCGGCGCGCGCATCATCACCATGGGCGGTGGGGGCCGGCGCCAGGTGATCGAACGCGGCACCATCGTCGTTCGCGGGAACCGGATCGTCGCGGTGGGTCCGAGCGGGCGGGTGACCGTGCCTGCCGGCGCCAGGCGCATCGATGCCGCAGGCAGGACGATCATGCCGGGCATCATCGACGCGCACGCACACCTTGGCGGGCCTGGCGACGGCCTGATCCCGCAGGCGAACTGGACGCTGCTGGCAAACCTCGCCTACGGCGTGACGACGTCGCACGATCCGTCCAACGACACCGAGACGGTGTTCACGATGTCGGAGATGATCCGCACCGGCGCGCTCGTCGGGCCGCGGCTCTTCTCGACGGGCACGATCCTCTACGGTGCCGAGACGCCCTTCAAGGCGGTCGTCGGATCCCTCGACGATGCCCGATCGCACATGCGCAGGATGAAGGCGGCGGGTGCGTTCTCGGTGAAGAGCTACAACCAGCAGCGGCGCGACGCACGCCAGATGATCATCAAGGCGGCGCGCGAGCACGAGATGCTCGTCGTGCCCGAGGGCGGCTCGCTGCTGTACCTGAACGAGACGATGATGCTCGACGGCCACACGGGCATCGAGCACAACCTGCCGGTGCCGAACCTCTACAAGGACGTCACGACGCTGTTTGCCCGGAGCGGCCTCGGTTACACGCCGACGATCATCGTGTCGTACGGGTCGCAGAGCGGCGAGAACTACTGGTACCACCACGACGAGGTGTTCCGCGACGAGCGCCTGCTCACGTTCGTGCCGCGCGACGTGGTGCTGCCGCGCGCCCGCCGGCGCACCGCGTCCGCCGAGGACGACTACGCCCACGTGCTCGTGGCCAAAGGCGCAAAGGCCGTGCTCGATGCCGGCGGTACGGTGCAGCTCGGCGCCCACGGGCAGCTGCAGGGCCTTGGCGCGCACTGGGAGCTCTGGATGCTGCAGCAGGGCGGCATGACGAACATGGAGGCGCTGCAGGCGGCCACGATTGCCGGCGCGCAGTACCTGGGCCTTGACGCCGATCTCGGCTCGATAGAGCCGGGCAAGCTCGCCGACCTCGTCGTGCTCGACGGCAACCCGCTTGCCGACATCAGGCAGAGCAACACCGTGCGGATGGTGATGGCCAACGGCCGGCTGTACGACGCCGCGACGATGAACCAGATCGCGCCGGTCGCGCAGGAGCGCCGCAAGCTGTACTGGGAACGGTAGGCGAAGAAAGACGGCCTTCGTCATTCGGCCGTCGGCCTTCGTCAGCCCGTCGGCCTTCGTCGGGGGCGTTGTGTCCTCGGCAAGGCGGCACGTAGCCGTCGGGCCTCGCCCGACG
>JAEYZV010000419.1 GCA_023427865.1 Acidobacteriota bacterium | reverse complement strand
GTGCGGCCGCCCAGCGGCCGGCCCGCCGCCGCCGCCCTGGGCGGCGCCGGCCTCATCCCCCCCTACGCTGGCGGTTCTTCTCCCTGGCCGCGACGTGCTCTTCGCCCGTCCCCAGGCGTGTCGGCCGCGGTCCGGCGATCCGCCGACGCCGAGGGCGCGGGATGCACGGGCATGCGCCGCGCGAGCAGGCCGACTGCCGCGACGAGCACGATCAGGATGACGAGCGTGACGATCTGTCCACTATCCAAGGTGCACACCTCCTCTTGCGGGACACGCGAGTGCCCGGCCCGCATCTCGCGGGCAACTGAACGAACGTGGGGAAACGCTTGGTTCAGCTCGTGGGAGGAGCGCGCGCCGGCAGTCGAGGGTCGGCCGCCCGTGTTGAGGGTGTGATCGCCGTCCTGACGGCGTTGACGGCCGGCCGGTGGGGCGGCCCGGCCAGCTGCCACGCGGCGACCACGACAGCGGGAGGGACTGGCGCTTCGCGGCCCTTTCCCCCGGCCGGGGCGCCGGCGGCGACCGGTGCCCACGCACCGATCATGGGCAGGTCGTCCACAGGCGTCGTCGTACCCAGGGGACGCAGCGCCTCCGAGGCGCCGAGTACCGCCAGCAAGAGCACGAGGATGCCTGGCCGAAACACCTCGTGATTGTAGCGGCTGGCGGATGTCCCGGCGGCTCCGACGCCGTGCGAGTGAAGAACGACTATCCTTGCGGCGTGGTCACGCTGCTTCCCACCGCAGGCCGCACCGACGCACGCGGCACGATGTTCCACCTTCGCCCGTGCTGATGTCGCAGACGCCCGCTGTTTTCGCGCACGACAACCGCTCGCTCCGGATCTGCCGGCCCCTCGGCCGGTGTCAGGCGATCGTGCGAGTGTTAGTGCTCGTCGGTATGGCGATCGCCCTGCCGGCAACGGTGCGGGCGCAGGGTGAAGACCGCCCCGATCTCCCGACGCCGGAGCAACTGAACGTCCACGTCATCGCCGGCGGCGAGACGATCGAGGTCGACGGCATCCTCGACGAGGCCGTGTGGCGGAAGGCGGCGCCAGCGACAGGGTTCTGGCAGTACGCGCCGCTCGACCGCGCGCCGGCCACCGAGCACACCGAGGTCCGCGTCGTTCAGGACCAGCGGGCCCTGTACTTCGGCATCGTCTGTCGCGACACGGACCCGAAGGGCATCATCGCGCTCGACATGCGGCGCGATGCGCCGCTCTCCAACGACGACTACGTCGGGATCTATCTCGACACGTACCACGATCACCGGAACTTCTACTACTTCTCGACGAACTCGCTCGGCACCCGCCGGGACGGCATCGTCACCGATGCACGGTCGTACAACACGGCATGGAACGGCATCTGGGAAGTCAGGACGCAGGTCACCGACGAGGGCTGGACCGCCGAGTTCCGCATCCCGTTCTCCACGCTGCGGTACGGAGGTCCGCAGCCGATGACGTGGGGCCTGCAGCTCAGTCGCGCCATCCGGCGCAAGCAGGAGTCGGTCTACTGGGCGCCAATCCCGCGGTGGCTGGGCGGCCGTGCGACATGGCGCGCCGAGCGCTTCGGCCAGCTGATCGGCGTCCGCACCGACGCTGCCTATGCGAAATGGGAAGCCGAGCCTTACATGCTGGCCGGAGGGCGGTGGAGCCACAGGCCGACGTCGTCCGATCCGCGCTTCGACGCGGGAGGGGACATCCTCTACGACTTCACGCCGAACCTTCGCGGCACGGTCTCGCTGCGCACCGACTTCGCGCAGGTCGAGGCCGACCAGGAGGTGATCAACTTCACGCGCTTCCCGCTGTTCTTTCCCGAGAGGCGGGACTTCTTCCTCGAGGACGCGGGTCTGTTCAGCGTCGGCCTGGAACAGGACACGATGCTGTTCTACAGCCGGAGGATAGGCCTGGCCGACGGTCGGCAGGTGCCCATCCTTGCGGCGGGCAAGCTCTCGGGTCGCGTCGGACCCTATTCGATCGGCGTCATGAACGTGCAGACCGAGCGCGCCGACGTGTCGCTGCCGGGCGCGGCGCGGGTGGAGGTGCCGTCGACCAACTACAGCGTCATCAGGCTCAAGCGCGACCTGTTCACCAACAGCGGCATCGGCGCCATCGTCACGAGCAACCAGAGCAGCGGTACCGACTTCAGCCGGCTCGCCGGCATCGACGGCAACTTCTGGTTCAGCCCCTCCCTCAAGGGCGAAATGCTGCTGGCCCACACGTTCAACCCTGCGGGCGTCGAGAGCGGCGGGGTCGGCATCGGCCGCCTGATGTTCTCCAAGCGCGACATCGTGGCCGACGTGCGTCACTACGCGGTCGGTCCCGACTTCGTGCCGGAGATGGGCTTCGTGACGCAGAACGACCTTCGGCGGACCTCCGCCGAGGTCGCCTACACGCAGTGGATCAACACGGCGTGGCTGCGCAATGTCGTCTATTCCGGGTCGTGGGTCTACGATGCGTTCTACGACAACGACTTCAACGCGCGGCGCGGCACGGCCGGGGCGCAGCTGACGCTCGAGTCGAACGATCGCGTCGGCTACACGTACGCGCCGGCCCGGGAGCGCATCTCCGTTCCGTTCCCGGTCGGCCCGATCGCCATCCAGCCGGGCGATTACACCAACCGCTCCCACGAGATCACGTTCGAGAGCAACGCCAGCCGGCCCGTGTCGGGCATCGCCGGTTACAGCCGCATCGACTACTGGGGCGGAGAGCGCACGCAGGTGCAGCTCTCGACCAACGTCCACCCCACGGCCAACCTGTCGGTGGACGTCATCTATACGCACAACACGGTCGATCACCCGCGCGGCGCCTTCGACACGACGACGCTCAGCAACCGCGTCCTGTATGCGTTCACGACCGACCTGTTCGTGAAGACTTACGTGCAGTGGAACGATCTCGACGAGCGGCTGTCGGCCAACGTCCT
Organism: Acidobacteriota bacterium; assembly: GCA_023427865.1. Lineage (GTDB taxonomy): Bacteria > Acidobacteriota > Vicinamibacteria > Vicinamibacterales > Vicinamibacteraceae > Luteitalea. Next base: position 7,862 of record JAEYZV010000419.1, on the reverse strand, counting down.
GGTCGGCTGGGAGTACCGGCCGGGCAGCGAGATCTACCTCGTGTACGACGAGATCCGGGATCGCTTCGAGTCGCCGAGCCTGGCGCCTCGCGACCGGATGCTGCTGGCCAAGTGGACGTACAAGTTCCGGTTCTAGCCGCCTCCGACTCGGGTCGGACGCACTGCCATGGCCGAGCCGGCGTTGCAGTCGCGTGTGGCATTCCGCGCTACGGTCGTCAGGGTCGTTCATCGCCGCCGAGCCTCGCCCGGCGGGTGCGTACCCACCGTTGCACGTAGCCGCCTGGCCTCGCGCGGCGCGTCGTACCCGCCGTTGTTCGTAGCCGCCGGGCCTCGCCCGGCGCGTCGTACCCCGCCGTTGTTCGTAGCCGCCGGGCCTCGCCCGGCGGGCTTCGCGTCGGGCAAGGAGGCGTGGCGGCGCTGGTAAGCTGATGGCCTCCCGATGTCGTAATGAAGCGCGTGCGGCCGGAACCTCCCGGCCGCGCGCAGCGAAGGCCCGGAGGTGATGATGCGACCGACACTGACATGCACCGTGCTCGCCGCGCTGGCGACCGCCTGTGCCGCGGATGCGCGCCAGAATCCCACCGCGGCGCAGCAGGCCGCGAACCTGCCGTTCCAGGTGCAGGTGGTGGCCGACTTCGAATCACCGTGGGCGATGACGTTCCTGCCCGACGGCCGGATGTTGATTACCGAGAAGGCCGGCACTCTCTTGCTGGTCTCGGCCGACGGGCAGCAGCGGCAACGCGTCGACGGCATCCCGACGGTGTCGAGCGAAGGGCAGGGCGGCCTGCACGACGTGGTGTTGCACCCGGACTTCGCGCAGAACCGGTTCGTGTACTTCAGCTATGTCGAGGCCGGGCAGGGTGGCAAGGGCGTGGTGCTCGCCCGCGGCGTGCTCGCCGACGGCGCGCAGCCGGCCCTGCAGAAGGTCGAGACGTTGTTCCGCGCCACGCCCTACGTCGATGGCGACGGTCATTTCGCCGGGCGCATCGCGTTCTCGCCGGACGGGTTCCTCTTCTTCACGAACGGCGATCGCCAGAAGTTCGATCCCGCACAGGAGCCGAAGGCAACGCTCGGCAAGGTTCTCCGGCTCACCGCCGATGGGCAGCCGGCGCCCGGCAATCCGCTCGTCGACAAGGGCTTCCATCCCGCCGTCTGGTCCTACGGCCATCGCAACCCGCTCGGCATCGCGTTCGACACGGCCGGCAACCTCTGGGAGCAGGAGATGGGGCCCAAGGGCGGCGACGAGTTGAACCTTATTCTCGCGGGCCGCAACTACGGCTACCCCATCGTCTCCGAGGGCGATCACTACGACGACAAGCCCATCCCCGATCACGCCACGCGACCCGAGTTCGAGAAACCCAAGGTCTCATGGACCCCGGTCATCTCGCCCGGAGGGCTGATGGTCTATTCCGGCAAGCTGTGGCCCGAGTGGAAGGGCGACGTCTTCATCGGCGGCCTGTCGAGCCAGGCGCTCGTGCGCGTCGACGTGAACGGCACCAACGCCAGCAAGGGCGATCAGTTCCCGATGGGCGAACGCATCCGCGAACCGGAGGAAGGACCGGATGGCGCGATCTGGTTGCTCGAGGACGGCCGGCGCAACGGCAAGGGTCGGCTCCTGAAGCTGACGCCGCGGGGCAGCGGCTCGCGCTGACGCCGGTCCTGGTCGCACGACGCAGGCCCTGAGGCCTGCGTCGTGGCCACGACCCACAGCACTCAGAACGACAGGCGCACGCCGACGCGGAACTGCCGCGACCGGCCCATCGCATACGCGGACTGCGTCGTCAGCACGCGCCCGAAGTTCGCGCTGTTGACGTTGCCGTTCGGGTTCGAGAAATGCGGCGTGTTCGTCGCGTTGAACACCTCCAGACGGAACTGCAGCTCCGAGCGCATCACCTCGAAGGCGCGGAACAGCCCCAGGTCCAGGTTGACGACGCCGGGGCCGCGCATCGAGTTGCGACCCACGTTCCCGAAGCGGACTTCGGTCACTCGCGCGAACGCCGTCGTGTCGAAGAACGTGCCGTCGTCGCCCACGTGGCCGAACACCTCGACGTCGTCCTTGATCTGGTCAGGGGTCTGCTGGTTGCCCGGCATGTTCAGCGACGCTCCCGAGGCGGTCAGGTTGAACGGTCGGCCCGCATACGCTGCGAACACGCCGTTCACCTGCCAGCCTCCGAAGATCGCGCTGCTGAGGCCCGAGGTGGCCCATTTCTTCCCGCTGCCGAACGGCAGCTCATAGACCGCCGCCAGTTGCAGGTTGTGCGGGATGTCGTGGTCGGCCAGCGCACGATTGCGGTAGAACACGCTCGCCGCGTTGTAGCGGAACCCGGTCCAGTCCGAGTACGGCGCTTCGTCGATGGCCTTCGACCAGGTGTACGCGCCCCTGAGCAGCAGGCCGTCCTTGAAGCGGCGGTTCACCGTCACCTGCAGCGCGTGATAGATGCTGTGCGTCCGCCCGTCCCACTCACGGGTCTCGGTGGTCCGTCCGAACTGCGCAAACAGCGGGCGCCCTTCGTCGCCGGAGCCCGGAATCTGTGAGGCGTTGATGTCGAGGAACGCGAAGCCGCGGATCGACCGCGTGCCCACGTATCCGATCGACGCCGTGATCTCACCCGGCAACGTACGTTCGCCGATCAGGTTCCACGACTGGATGTAACCGCGACGCAGCTCCGCGTTGGCGCGTGGATAGCCCGTCTCGGCCACGGCCGGCAGCGGGACGCGACCCGTGCTGATGTCGGGACAGCAGATCGACGGGATGCCGACGTCGGGCCCGAGCGGCGCGTGAGGCACGCCTGCGGCCACGTAGGCGCGGTCGGTGGTGACCGGCTGGTACCCGTTGATGCCCGAGAACGAGGCGACGAGGGTCAGGGGATACCAGCCGCGCAGCGCCTGCGCACCCCACGGATGCGAATGGTACGTGATGCCGTACCCGCTGCGGATGACGGTCTTGTCACCGAGACGGTAGGCCAGGCCGAGCCGCGGCGCGAAGAGCGTCTTGCTGAAGCCGACGCCGGCGTCCTGCGGCACGTCGCCCCTGCCGCCGATCAACGCCTCGTTCGTGGTGGGGTCGTACGACTCGATCCCCATGCCGCCCGAGCGCCAGCGATTGGGGTAGAGCTCCCACCGCAATCCGAGGTCCAGGGTCAGCGTGTCGGTCACGCGCCAGCGATCGCGGGCAAAGAGCGCGTACTGGTTCTCGAAGCTGTTCATCTTGATGAACTGGCTGCTCTTGCCCGACGCCGACGGTGTGCCGATGAGGAAGGCCGCCAGGCCATTCCAGTCGTTCTCGAACGACGGCGCACCGTCGAGGAATCCCACGCTGTCGTCCAGTGCGTCGGGATTGAGGGCCGTCACGCCGGGATCGAAGTGGAAGGCGCCGCGCGGTCCCTCGCCGAGTTCCGGCTGCCAGTGGTTCATCAGGTGATGCACGAAGTCGAACCCGAACCGGATGTCGTGCCTGTCCTTCGCCCAGCTCGCATTGATGTTGGCCGTGTACGACTGGTCGTTGCGGTAGAGCGGGTTCCAGCCCTCGGCGTTGCCAAGATCGGAGTAGCCGGAGATGTACATCGGCGGCATGCCGCTCTCGCGCCGATCGGGGCCGTTGGTGCCGGGGATGCCCAGGACGTCGAGCCCGAAGTTGACGCCGAGATCGGGCGGTTCCACGTCCTGGCCGAAACGTGTCCAGCCGAAGGTGCCGTCGATGAGGAACGTCGGCGACACGGTGTAGGTCTGGCCGATGCCCGCGATCTGCACGAGCGTGGAGCCCGTGCCGAGACCGCCGCCGCACAGGCAGGGACCGCCGGCCGCGCCGAGGCCGAACTCGCCGCTGACCTTGGCCTTCATCATGCTGTACTTGAACCAGAGCTGATGCCGCTCGTTCCGGTTCCAGTTGACCTTGCCGTCCACGTTGTTGCGGTTCAGCGGCTGGACGTTGGTGTTGAAGTAGTTCTGCGTGTCTCCCGGCCGGTTCGGCAGGGGCACGAGGGCCAGCATCCTCATCATCGACGCGTTCAGGCGGCCCTGCGGGATGACGTTGATCTGCCCGCCGCTCGAGAACACCGATCGGCCCGTCCCGTCCTCCTCCCCGGTGAACGGATCGAAGATCATGCCCTCCCGAAGTGCAGTCGTGCCGCCCTCGGTCGTCGGCACCATGATGGGCGTACCGGCGGCGCTCAGGATCGGCGCGCCGAGCGTGCGGCTGAAATCGCCGCTGCGGAAGTCGGCGGTCGGGACGGCGAACAGGCTCGTGAAGCCGTTGCGCTCGTAGGTGCCTTCCCAGTTGGCGAAGAAGAACAACGTGTTCTTCCGGATCGGGCCGCCGAGGCTGCCGCCGCTGATGCTGCGTTTCCCTTCGGGCTTCTCGGTGGCCCCGGCGCGATTCTCGTCCCACGTGAACGCCCGCATCGCGGTGCTGTCGTACATCGTGAAGGCCGCGCCCCGGTAGAAGTTGGTCCCCGATTTCGTGATGACGGTCACGGCGGCGCCGCCGGTCATGCCCTGTTCGGCCTCGAAGTTGTTCGTCGAGATGTTCACTTCCTGCACGCTCTCGATCGGCGGGACGTAGACGGCATGGTGCGGCAGCGTCACCAGGATGTTGGCCGCGCCGTCCACGCGCATGTTGTTGGCGCCGCGCTCCTGGCCGTTGACGTTGGTCGAGAGCGAGCGTCCCGGCGTGTCGGTGACCGCGTTCTGGAACCGGGCCGGCGTGGCGCCGGGAACCAGGTTGATGAGCGACTGGAAGTTGCGGTAGCCGGCCAGCGGCAGGTTCTCCATCGCCCGCGTGTCCAGGCTGACGCTCACGTCCGCCTTGTCCGTCTGCAGGACCGCGCTCGTCGCTTCGACGCTGACCTCCTCGTCGACGCCGCCCACTTCGATGACGGCATCGATGCGGGTGATGCGGTTGATCGAAACGGTGACGCCCTTCTGGGTGTACGGCCTGAACCCGCCTGCCGTCACGGTGAGGTCGTATACGCCCTCTGGCAGATTGGCGATGGAGTAGTAGCCGTTCTGGTCGGTCACGGCCTGCCGTGTGAGGCCGGTGCCCTGGCTGGTGACGGCGACGGTCGCGCCGGGGATGACCGCACCCGTGGCATCGCTCAGGGTGCCGACGACCGACCCATACAACACCTGCCCGGACGCGATCGAGGCGGTCGCGGCCACCAGCACGACGCCGATGACCAGGCCGACGACTGACCGGGGTACGCTGCGCGACAACGTCATGCTGCACCTCCTAGCGCAGATGAGCTCGCCTGTGCCGTTCCCGACGTGTTGTCCGAGAGGCGATTGTGATGCGCGCTCCGGTCCGTTGCAACGTCGTCAGTTCACCCGATGGGGGTGAATCCCGACGCACGCGTCGATGGCCGCGGTTGATGTCCGAACTACCGCCGGCCCGCCATCGGCCTTCGTAGCCGCCGGGCCTTGCCCGGCGGACGCGCGGCGGGCTGGGGCGTCTGCGTACGACCGGCGCCCATCGCGGTCCCGTCGTCATGCGAACGCGCCTGCCGTAGCGGTTCGTGGCCGCCGGCCTTGCCCACGGTCGTGGAGCGGACGGGGATTTCCAGTGCGCGTAGGCGGGCGGGCGTGACAAGGTGTGTACGTGATTGCGAAGGTCCGAGAGGCCGCGGCGAGGCGAACGGCCAGGGAGCAGCGCGCATGAGCACCCATGTCGGCGCGCGTGTCTCGCCGGCTGCAGGGCGGATCGGCATCCACGCCAGCCATGAGCAGTTCGATCCCGCGCGCCTGCTGCGGCTGGTGCAGGCTGCCGACGCGGCAGGATTCGATGCCGGCATGTGTTCGGATCATTGGGCGCCCTGGAGCGAGGCACAGGGCCAGTCCGGGTTCGCGTGGTCGTGGCTCGGGGCTGCGCTGCAGGCGACCTCGTTGTCCTTCGGCGTCGTCAACGCGCCGGGGCAGCGCTACCACCCGGCCGTCATCGCGCAGGCGGCCGCGACGCTTGCCGTGATGTTCCCCGGACGGTTCTGGATCGCGCTTGGGTCCGGCCAGTACCTCAACGAGCACGTCACCGGCGGTGGCTGGCCGACCAAGGCGGACCGGAACGCCCGCCTGCGCGAATCAGCCGACATCCTGCGGCGGCTGTGGGCGGGTGAGACGGTCACGCACGACGGGCATGTGACGCTGTCGGAGGCGCGGCTGTGGACGCGTCCGGCACAGGCGCCCCTCATCGTCGGCGCGGCGGTCACCCCGCAGACGGCGGCGTGGGTCGCCGAGTGGGCCGACGCGTTGATCACGGTCGCGCAGCCCGCGGAGCGACTGGACCGCCTCCTCGAGGCGTTCAGGACCCACGGCGGCGCAGGCAAGCCGGCGTTCCTGCAGGTTCACCTCGCCCAAGCCGCCAGCGAATCCGAGGCGCGCGATGCCGCGTACGCCGCCTGGCGCCACGGCGTCCTCGACAACAGCGTGCTCACGTCCCTGGCTCACCCGGCGCAGATCGAGGCGGCAGCAGCGTTCGTGCGACGGGACGATCTCGATCGCGCGGTATGGATCGGCCACGACCCCGCGTGGTTCGTCGAGCGCATCGGTCGCGAGTTCGAGCGTGGCTTCGACCGTCTGTATCTCCACGAGGTCGGGCCGCACCAGGAGCGCTTCGTGGACGTCTTCGGCCGTGACGTGCTGCCGCACGTGAAGTGAACGGCGCTGCAGCATGGCTCCCGGTGGCGGCCGTCGCCGCAGGGGGGACGCCGCTCGCGCGCACAACGTCCTGACTGATGCCCGACTCACGCGTGAGCCATACTTGTGCACGCCCATGAAACACCTGATCGTCGCCGCGGCCGTTCCTTTCCTGCTCCTTCTGTCCGTGCGGGCGCAGGAGGCGCCCCGCGTCTCGGACGAGGCGCGCCGGCAGCACCAGGACGCCTTCGTCTTCGACGGGCACGTCCACATGATCAACCGCCAGCTGCACCTGGGCGGGAGCATCGGGGATCGTCTGCCCGACGGTCAGGTGGACCTGCCGCGCATGAAGGAGGGCGGCGTCGATGCCTTCTTCATGACGCTGTTCGTGATGGAGCAGTACTACCCCTCGAGGTACGAGACCAGGCAGACGCTCCGGCTGATGAACATGGCGCTCGATCAGCTCGAGCAGCACCGCGACCTCGTGGAACTTGCGCTCGACGGACCGGACATCGAGCGGATCAACCGCGCGGGGAAGATGGCCGCGGTCCTGGATCTCGAAGGCGGCTTCGATCTCGATGGCGACCTCGACGTCCTGCGTGCGCTGCATCGCCTGGGCCTCCGTGTCGTGCAGCTCCCCGCGCACAACTGGGGCAACGAGTTCGCCGACTCCTGCTGCGCGCCGGCTCGATGGCACGGCCTCACCGACCACGGCCGCGCAGTGGTCCGCGAGATGAACCGCCTCGGGATGGTCATCAACGTCTCGCACGCCTCGGACGAGACGGTGGCCGAGGCGCTGGAGGTGAGCACGCATCCGCTGGTCGCGACCCATCACGGGTTGCGCAGCCTCAATGACATCCCCAGGAACATGCCGGACGAACTCCTGAAGAAGATCGCGGCCAAGGGGGGTGTCATCGGCTTCCACATCGGCAACGCGTTCCACAGCCGGACGCATTTCGAGTGGCTGACCAGGCAGGCCGGCCGGACGTTCTGGGACACCTCCGACATCGGGCACGAGAAGGACCTGTCGATCTACGACATCGACCGGCGACTCGCCCCGTTGTTCCCGATGGTCGGTCCGGTCGCGCCCGACGAGGTGCTGATGTCGATGGACGAGTGGGTGGGCGTCGTGGACCGCGCGATCCAGCTGGTTGGGGAGGACCACGTGGCCCTCGGCAGCGACTTCGACGGCGGTCCAACGCCGACGCGGGGCATGCGTGACGTCCGGGACCTGGCGA
>JAEYZV010000414.1 GCA_023427865.1 Acidobacteriota bacterium | reverse complement strand
GCCGACGACACCAGGGTCACCGTCCACGTGTCGGTGGATGCGTCGGACCGATACGTCACGCCGTACGCCCGCCCCTGGTGCCACGTGACGCGCCACAGCCAGTCGCCGTCGCCGAGGATGCGCTGCGGCGTGGACCACGTGCGGCCGTCCGACGAGACCAGCACGCGCGGCTGTCGGCCGATGTAGCGCGTCCCCTCGTAGATCGATCCGCCGGCGACGATCATCAGGCGGTCGTCAGGCGTGATCGAGAACTTCGGGTCGCGCAGGTCGATGCCCGGCTCCCCAATCAGCGCGCTCGACGTCCACCGCTCGCCGTCGTCGGAGACGAGCACCCGGATGCGTCCGTCGCCGCCGACGTGGCCCTCCCCTTCCCGGAACGTGCAGTACCAGCGGCCCTGCCAGCGCACGAGGTCGGTGAAGGCGTTGTGCGCACCGGCGTCCCAGACACGCGAGACGCTGACGATCGTCGGCGCGGGCGCGGGCTGAGCGGCGGCCGTCGCGGCGAACGCGGCGAGCAGGGGCACGGCATGCGTGAGCATGCCCAGAGCTTATCCTTCGTGCCACGACCGTGGCGCAGCCGTTGCACCGGCGCGGGGTGGATGCCGTTGGTCGTACGCCCGCCAGCTCTCCGCGACGCGGCACGCCAGAGCCGTCACCGCCGAGGTGGTACGATGCGCCGTCCCCCGTGCAACGAGCACTCCTCGTCCTGCTGGCACTCACGATGACCGCCTCCTGCTCAGGACGCGGCGACGAGCCCGCATCGTCGCAAGCCGGCGAGCCAGCGCGCGCCGCGTTCCAGGACCAGAACCGGCAGGAATCGACACGCGCGAAGCCGTGAGGCGCGACACCTGCGCGATCCACGGAGGCGACGACACGTCATGGCGCGATACCCTCTCACGCCAATGATTGTCTCGACGTGGATGGCGCCGTACGTGCGTCGTGCGTTGCTGTGTGCGGCCGTGGCGGGCGCCGGTTGCGCGCCTGCCGGCACACCGCCACACCTCCTGATACGCAACGTGACCATCGTCTCGCCGGAGCGCGAGGCGCCGTATGGTCCTGCCGATGTTGCCGTCACCGAAGGGCGGATCACCGCGATAGGCGACGCGCTGCCGACGCGCGGACTGCCGCCCGATCGGATCGTGGACGGGACCGGGCAGTTCCTGATGCCCGGCCTCATCGACAGCCACGTCCACCTCTCGACGATCCCTGGCATGCACGGCGGCCACGAGGCGGAGTTCCCGGAGATCGCCGCACGGGCGCGGGCACAACTGCCCCGCAGCTATCTGTACTCGGGCTTCACGAGCGTCGTCGACCTCATCTCGAACGCCGAAGCGATCGCGACCTGGAACAGCCAGGACGTGCGTCCGCATGCGTACTTCGCGACCGGAGCGCCGATTGCCGACGGCTACCCGACGCAGAGGATCCCGAAGCCGGAGCGGTACCGCGCCGTGCCGACGTTCCTCTTCGACCCGACGCGGCCAGAGCAGTTCCCGGCCGACCTGAATCGCGGGGACCACACGCCACGAGCCGTCGTGGACCGCATCGCCGCCGATGGCGCCCGCGCGGTGAAGACCTTCCACGAGGACGGATTCGGTGCGAAGCGCGACATCCCCGTCCCGCCGCGTGAGGTGCTCGCCGCGCTCGTCGCGGCGGCGCGTGAGCGCGGGTTGCCGGTGCTGCTGCACGCAAACTCCACGAGCGCGCAGGCGGCCGGCGTCGAGAGCGGCGTCGCGGCGATCGTGCACGGCCTCTGGACGTGGGACGCTCCGGACGCGCCGGAGCTCACCGCTCCTGTGCGCGCCGTGCTCGATGGCGTCATCGCGAAGGGCATCGCGTACCAGCCGACGATTCAGGTGCTGTACGGCGAGCGCGACCTGTTCGATCCGGATTTCCTGAGCCGCACCGATGTGAGCGCCGTCGTGCCGGCCGACGTCCTGGCGTGGTACGGCAGCGAGGCCGGCCAATGGCTGACGCGCGAGATGCGCGACGTCCCGCCCGTCGCTGCGCTGGCGGCCGCTGGCCGCTGGCAGGAGATCGACGCGGAGCCGATCCGCCACGTGCAGCAGGCGCTGGCCTACATGGCCGCCCGAGGCGGTCGCCTGCTGTTCGGCAGCGACACGCCGAGCGCTCCGACGTATGCAAACCCGGCCGGACTGAACGGCCGGCTCGAGATGAACCACTGGGTGGCGGCCGGCGTCAGCCCCAGGGCGCTGCTTCGGGCCGCCACGCTCGACAACGCCGAGTTCTTCGGCCTCGCCGACGAGATCGGCACGGTCGCGGTGGGCCGGCGCGCCGACCTGCTCCTGATGCAATCGAACCCTTACGAGAGCGTGGCCGCGTACGACGCGATCACGCTCGTGATCCTCGCCGGACGAGTGCTGCCTCGCGCATCGCTCGCGGCAGGCGCCAGGTGACACTCCGCATGATGCTCACGCTTGCACGTGTTTCGCTCCTCGTCCTGCTGACGCCCGCTGTGGCGGCGGCCCAGGCGACCGACGCCGAGCCGCCGG
>JAEYZV010000080.1 GCA_023427865.1 Acidobacteriota bacterium | reverse complement strand
GCTTACCTGTTCTTCCTGCTCACGGCCACCCGTTCCGCCTCACCCCCCTCCTTCCTTTCTTCCTTCCTCGTCCTTCTTTCCTCGTCCTTCCTTCCTCCTTCCTCCTTGCTCCTTCGTCCTTCGTCCTTCGTCCTTCAGAACGTGAACTCCCACTGCACGCGCGTACGCAGATCCGTTTCGCGCGTGCCCGTTGGCGCGGCGTAACGCAGGCGCGTGAAGTCGACGCTCACCTTGCTGCGATGCCCCTGGAAGTACCAGTTCGCGCCGAGCACCCGCTCCTGCTGCAGGTCGTCGTCGGCCTCGAGTGCCGGATCGACGAGCGCGATGCGAGCCGAGAGTTCGAGGGGCTCCGGCGCGCCCGACCAGAGCGTGGAGGCGAGCACGCCGGCCATCACGTAGCCGCCGACGATGGTGCGCCGTGCGTCGAGGCGCGTCGCATGCACCTCCTTGCGGTGGATCTCGCCCTGAACCGACACGCCTCGCCACTTGAGCACCGCGTCGCCGGCGTACTGGCGCGTGCGGTAGCGATCGGAGGCCACGGGCAGCAGGTCGTCGTCGGGCAGCCCCGGAACGGGCAGTGACTGGCCAAGCCCGGAGCCCGAGTAGAAGGCATACGCACTCTCGGTGCGCACGATGCTGGTGCCGACCGTCAGGCGCAGCTCGCGCGCGGCATCGGGGTCGCCCTGTTCGAGATCCTCCATCTCGCGGCCGGCATGCGACCACTCGTAGCGCGCGAGCCAGACCGGCAGTGCGCCGCCGGTGCCGGTGTCCACGTCCACGTTGCGGAATGCGCCGACGTAATAGTGGCCGCCCCAGGCGCTCTTGCCACCGACGCGGCCATGCACCTGGACGCCGCCCTGACGGCCGAGCGTGAACCAGCGATCGAGGATCGACCGGTCCACCATCTGCTGGGAACCGGACGACTGCATGCGCTCCAGCAGGTACTCCACCTTCCACCAGCCCGCCCGTACCTGCAGCCAGTCCCGCGCCTCGTAGGTGAAGTTCAGGTCGCGGACCCGCTCCTCCACGAAGTCGCCCTGGAACTTGTAGGTGAGGCGCGGCGAGAACAGGTGTCCCTCGAGCTTGAGCCGTGACCGATTCAGCCCGAACTCGCGCGACGTGTCTGCGTCGAAGTCGTTGGCGTCCTCGGGCGGCGAGGAGAAGGGCGCGGTGAAGCGGATCTGGTTCCGCCAGCCGACGACCGCGGAGAAGCGGTCGTTCGGGCCATGCACTTCGAGTCCATCATCACCGTAGGTCACCTGTGCGGCTGCCGTCGTGGCGCCCAGCAGGACGAGGGCGACGGCCAGCAATGCTCCGATCCTTCTCACATTCCTACGGTACACGGTCGTCACCTGGGCGTGATCGCCGCCGGAGCTGGTTAGAACGCCTCCGAGCGAGTGGATATACTTCGTTCTGGCTTTCCCAAGGAGCGTTCATGCGTCTCACGCATTCCCTGCTGGCTGCGGCCGCCGCCGTCGCGCTTGCCGGCCTCGGCGCCGTTGCGCAGGACCCCGCAGTCTCGGCGGCCAGGTCGACGACAGTCGCCCAGAGTGCCGTCTACAAGAACCCGATTGCGCTGCAGCTCTACAGCTTTCGAGAGAGCTTCAAGACCAACGGCGTGCCTGCGACCCTGGCCAAGGTCAAGCAGATCGGCTTCTCGCACGTCGAGCTCGCCGGTACCTATGGCCTCACCCGCGAGCAGTTCAAGGCGGAACTGGAAAAGGCCGGCCTGACGCCGATCTCGATGCATTCCGACATCAAGCAGCTCGCCAGCCCGACCGAGTCGGCAAAGCTGCTCGACGAGGCGAAGTTCTTCGGGGTGCAGTACATCGGCAACGCCTGGTTCCCGCACGAGGGGACGTTCGACGAGGGCGATGCGCGGGCCGCGATCACGGCGTTCAACGCGGCCGGCAAACACGCCGCGGCTGCCGGGCTGCAGTTCTTCTACCACCCGCACGGTTTCGAGTTCGCTCCCGGGTCGAGCACGCGCACGCTGTTCGACATGATCCTCGCGCAGACCGACCCGAAGCTCGTGCAGTTCGAACTCGACATCTTCTGGGCCCATCACGGCAGCGCCGACCCGGTGGCCCTGCTGAAGGCGCACCCGAACCGCTTCGTGCTCACGCACATGAAGGACATGAAACCGGGCACGAAGAAGGACTTCACCGGGCACGCGCCCGACGACACGAGCGTCGCCCTCGGCACGGGTGAGGTGAACGTGAAGGGCGTGGTCGAGGCTGCCCGCAACACCGGCGTGCAGTGGCACATCATCGAGGAGGAGTCGCCAACGCCGGAGAAGAACGTGCCTGCGGGTCTGGCGTACCTGAAGTCGCTGGCTGGCGGCCCGAGGAGTTGAGGCCTCGGCCCTTCCCACCTCATGCTGCTTCCGTTGACGCTCAACGAGCAGCTGCCGCTTCGCACGGCCCGACTGCTGATAGCGCCCCTCGAGCTCGCCCACCTCGACGATCTCGCGGCGATGCTCGCCGACCCGGTCGTCATGGCCTGTTTCCCGCGGCCGATGACGCGGCCCGAGAGCGAGCAGTGGCTGCGTCGCTCGATCGAGCGGTACCGGCTGCACGGGTCAGGCCTGTGGGCGGTGCTGCGCGAGCGGGCGGGCAAGACCGTGTTCCTCGGTGACTGCGGCGTACAGGTCCGGACCTTCGGCGGTCGCACCCACCTCGAGCTCGGCTACCACTTCGCCCGCCATGCGTGGCGCCAGGGCTTTGCGACCGAGGCCGCGCAGGCGTGCCTGGCGCTCGCCTTCCGCCACACCGACGCAGAGGAGATCGTGGCGCTGATCCGTCCTGAGAACGAGGCGTCGCGCCGGGTGGCGCGGCGGCTCGGCATGACCCCGTCGGGGGCGGTGCTGCACGGAGGACTCGTGCACGACACGTGGCGCGCCCATCGGAGGCCCCCTGGAGGACTCGCCCTACAATAGCGGCGTCCGCCATGGCCCTTCGAGATATCCCGCGCGCACCGATCATCGCCCTCGGCCTCTTCCTGCTGATGGCGATCCCGTCGTTTGCCGAGTTCTACACCGACTGGCTCTGGTTCGCCGAGGTCGGCTATCAGGGCGTGTTCCTGAAGTCGCTGACCACCCGTTCGGCGCTCGGCAGCATCGTCTTCCTCATCGCGGGGGGCTTTCTCGCCTTCAACCTCTTCGTGGCGCTCAGCGCCGTGCCGCTCCGCAACATCGTCGTCGTGACGCCGGAGGGCCCGAGGACGATCTCGCTGCAGCCGCGACGGCTCCGCCCGGTGGTCTGGCTCGTCTCGGGCCTCGTCGCGCTGTTGCTTGCCGGCTATGCCTCCTCGGGCTGGAGCAGCTACCTGGCGTTCACGCAGGCGGTGCCGTTCGGACAGGCCGACCCGGTGCTCGGCCGCGACGTCGCGTTCTACCTGTTCCAGTGGCCGTTCCTGTCACTGGTGCAGCACCTGTTCTTCCTGATGGCGCTGCTGACGGTGATTACCACTGCAGCGGCGTACACGCTCGCCGGCAACCTGGGCCTTCGCATGGGGCGCGGCGTGTTCATCACCGAGAGCACGCGCCGGCACCTGTCGATCCTCTTCGGACTGCTGCTGCTCTCGATGGCGCTCGGCGACTGGCTCGAGATCCCGGAGACGCTGTTCCAGCGCGCGGGGATCATCACCGGACCGTCGTACACGGACGTCCATGCCCGGATTCCGGCGCTGCGCGTGCTCGCCGGCGTCGGCGTGATCGGCGCGCTGCTCGCGCTCTACCAGGCGTTCAGCGTGAGGCTCTGGCCGATTGCCCTCGCGCTCGGCGGGTACGTGCTCGTCTCGCTCAGCGGCACGGCGTACGCGGCGGCCATCCAGCGGTTCGTGGTCGCGCCGAACGAGCAGGTGCGCGAGACGCCGTTCATCCAGCACAACATCACGGCCACACGCGCTGCCTTCGGGCTCGATGCGGTCGAGGAACGCTCGCTTTCGGGCGACGCGACGCTCACGCGCGAGGATCTCGAGCGCAACACGGACACGATCGACAACGTCCCGCTCTGGGATCACCAGCCGCTGCTCGACACGTTCTCGCAGATCCAGGAGATCCGCACGTACTACGATTTCGTGTCGGTGGACAACGACCGCTACACGATCGACGGTCGGTACCGGCAGATCATGCTGTCGGCGCGTGAGCTCAACTCCGAGAGCCTGCCCAACCGTACCTGGATCAACGAGCAACTCACGTTCACGCACGGTTACGGACTCACCCTGGGTCCGGTGAACGAAGTGACGCCGGAAGGGCTGCCGATCCTCTTCATCAAGAACCTGCCGCCAGAGTCCAGCGTGGACCTCGAGGTCACCGAGCCGTCGATCTATTTCGGCGAACTCTCGAACGATCACGTGTTCGTCCGCACGAACACGCGCGAGTTCCACTACCCGTCGGGCGACGACAACGTGTTCGCGGAGTACCGGGGCGAGGGCGGTGTGCCGATCGGCTCGGTCTGGCGCAAGCTGCTCTTCGCCATCCGGTTCGGGTCCGGCAAGGCGCTGTTGTCCGACGACCTGCGTCCCGACAGCCGCGTGTTGTACTACCGCCGCATCAGCGAACGCGTGCGCAAGATCGCGCCGTTCCTCACCTACGATCAGGATCCGTACCTGGCCATCGCCGATGGCCGGCTCTTCTGGATCCAGGACGCGTACACCACGAGCGGCCGATACCCGTACTCCACCTCGATCGCCAACGCCACGAACTCGTCGATCACCAACTCCGGCATCAACTACATCCGCAACTCGATCAAGGTCGTGATCGACGCCTATCACGGGCACACGAACTTCTACCTCGTCGATCCGGCCGATCCGATTGCACAGACGTACGCGCGCATCTTCCCTGGACTGCTGCGCCCCCTCGGGGAGATGCCGGCATCGCTGCGCCAGCGGCTCCGGTACCCGCAGGACATCTTCGCCGTGCAGGCGAGCCTGTTTGCGACCTACCACATGCAGAACCCTGCGGTCTTCTACAACAAGGAGGACCAGTGGGAGGTGCCGTCGATCGACATCGGTGAGCAGCCGGTGCGCATGGAGCCGTACTACACGATCATGAAGCTCCCGGGCGAGAGCGGCGCCGAGTTCATCCAGATGCTGCCGTTCACGCCGCGCCAGAAGGACAACCTCGCCGCGTGGATGATTGCGCGCAGCGACGGCGAGCACTACGGCAAGCTTGCGGTCTTCCAGTTCCCGAAGCAGAAGGTGGTGTTCGGGCCGCGACAGGTCGTGGCGCGCATCAACCAGGATCAGGCGATCGCGCCCCAGATCACCCTCTGGAATCAGCAGGGCTCGCAGGTGATCCAGGGCACGCTGCTGGTGATCCCGATCGAGGAGTCGCTCATCTACATCCGACCGCTGTACCTGCGCGCGGCGGGCGGGCAGATCCCCGAGCTCAATCGCGTGATCGTGGCGCACCAGGACCGGATCGTCATGGCCGAGACGCTGGCCGAGGCACTCGACCGGCTCTTCCCCGCGGATGGCTCCGCGCC
>JAEYZV010000636.1 GCA_023427865.1 Acidobacteriota bacterium | reverse complement strand
TGCCTTTACGGCGAACACGGGACGACGTGCGCGGCGTCCGCCGGCGAGTTCGGCGAGGCGGTGGGACGGGATCGCGCGGAGGACACGAACCGGGTGATCGGCGGAGCAATCGGCGAGGCACGATACGAGCCCGCCGCGACAGAGCCGTCGGAGACCGGGCCGGGCGCGACGTCCCCGGCGCGCGATTCGCGTTCACCGCTCGTCTGAGCGAACAGTCCTGAGCGCCACGAGCGCGTCGACCGCCGCAGGGAAGGGTGGCCGGCGTGCTCGTGCGTCTGCGTCACCGGACCGAATGGCGGCTCGCTGAACCGAGCCCAAGGAGCGTGCGGCGACCGCGGCATCACAGCGCGACACACGACGACGATTACGATCGATCGGACATGGCCGACTAGGCGCCCTCCGCGGAACGCGCCTGGTCATGGTCGTGCGTCGTCGGTGGCCCGACGACCAGCTGTTCCAGACGCGTCACCCGCGTGCAGCCGGAGACGAGGGAGCGGCCGGTCTGCGAAGGCCGCTCGTCCTCAGTACCGCCGGACGCTCCGTGCACGCGCGGGAACCCTGTCCGGAATGATGTCACCGCGCAGCACTTCATACATGTTCTTCGCCGCGCCCACGAACGGCGTGGCGTCGAGTGCGCTGTCGGTCACGCCGCCACGGAAGCCCTTCCGCTTGATGGCGCGACGCAGCGTGAACAGCGCGACCGCCGCTCCCAACACAGGAATCGAGCGGGCGAGCCGCCGCGCCAGCCGCGCCCTGCCGTACTGCGAGATCTGTCGTCCGATGCCCATGGCCTTTCGCCTTTGCGACAGCCATGCCAACGACGTGATCGTCTTGGATACGGCCACCGGATGTGGTGTAGAGTTCGCGCGTGCGCGCCACCATTCCGCTCCTGGTCGCCGCGGCCCTTGCGGTCGCGGGCGTGTCGGCCACCGTGTCTTCACAGGCACCGCCTGCGGCGCACGACAGCGCCCGGTTCGTGCCGCTCGACGACATCACGCGTGCCAACGTCGCGACGCTGAAGCCGGCGTGGACGTTCAACAGCGGCGACTTCGCCGGCGGACGCGGGCCCAACCCGCGCGGTCCCGTCCCCGGCCTGCAGTCACGGCCCGTCTTCTCCAGGAACACCCTCTACGTCAGCACGCCCTCCAGCATCGTCATCGCGCTCGACGCCGAAACGGGCAAGGAACTGTGGCGACACGACCCGCAGCGCGATGCCGCCAGGCGTTGTCACCAGCCCCATCGCGGCGTCGCGATCTGGCCGGCCATCGATCACGAACGCGCCACGCGCCGCACGATCCTCTCCGGCACGTGCCGTGGCGAGTTGATCGCCCTCGACGCCGATACCGGTCGGCCGCGGCGTGAGTTCGGACGGGGCGGCGTGCTCGACCTGCGAGCGGGCGCCGACGTGCGCGAGAGCGAGGAGTTCGCGGTGACGTCAGCGCCGACCGTCTTCCGCGACCTCGTGATCACCGGCGCCCTCGTCCCCGAAGGCGTGCCGCGCGGACCGTCGGGCGACGTCCGCGCCTTCGACGTGACGACGGGCAAGGAGGTGTGGCGCTTCCACACGGTGCCGCGTCCCGGCGAGCACGGACACGAGACGTGGCCACGCGATGGCTGGCAGCGGCGTACTGGCGCCAACGTCTGGTCCTCGGTGACCGTGGATCACGAACGCGGGCTCGTGTTCCTCCCCGTGGGGTCGGCGTCGTACGACTTCTACGGCGGCGACCGGAAGGGCCGCAACTTGTTTGCCAACTCGCTCGTGGCGCTGGACGCGTCGACAGGGGAGCGCCGCTGGCACCAGCAACTGGTGCACCACGACATCTGGGACTACGACCCGCCAGCCGCGCCGATCCTCGCCGACATCACGCGCCAGGGACGCACCGTGCCGGCCGTCATCCAGCTGACGAAGATGGGGCTGGTGTTCGTGTTCGATCGTACGACGGGGCTGCCGGTGTTCGGCATGGAGGAGCGTGACGTGCCGGCCAGTGACGTGCCGGGCGAGGAGACCTCGCCCACGCAGCCGTTCCCGCTGAAGCCGGCGCCGCTCGCGCGGATCACGCCGCTGGCGCGCACGGAACTCACCAACGTCACGCCACAGTCGCGTGCCGAATGCGAGAAGCTGTTCGACGAACTCACGAGCGGCGGCCTCTACACGCCGCCGGGACTGAAGCCGACACTGATCTGGCCCGGGACGATGGGCGGGGCGACGTGGTCGGGCGGCGCGGTCGACCCGGCGAGCCAGATGCTCGTGGTGAACACGAACGAGGTGGGCGCCATCGCGCAGATGGTCCCGGCGCCCGCCGGTCACCCCGTGCCGTACGTCCGCGGCGGCACGCGCGGCGCGTACGGCCGCTTCTGGGACAGCCAGCAGCTGCCCTGCCAGCAGCCGCCCTGGGGACGGCTGAACGCCATCGACCTGCGCACCGGCGAGATCGCGTGGCAGGTGCCTCTGGGTAACGTGCCGGCGCTCGAAACGCAGGGCATCACCGGCACCGGTTCGCCCAACCTGGGAGGTCCCATGGTGACGGCCGGCGGCCTCGTGTTCATCGGCGGCGCCGGCGACAGTCGCATCCGTGCCTTCGATCTGAAGTCAGGACAGGAGGTCTGGCGTGCCGACCTGCCCGCCAGCGGACACGGTGCCCCGGTCAGTTACCGGGGCAAGAGCGGCCGACAGTTCATCGTCATCGCCGCAGGCGGCGGTGGCCGCTTCTCGAAGACCATCTCCGACGCCTTCGTCGCGTTCGCGTTGCCCTGACGCGACACGCGGCCAGTTGCCTCTGGCCTCGAAACGCCGGACACGATATTGTCGAGTCCGGCTTCCGTCACCCGCGTCGGCTCACCGGCACGTCCCGAGGAATTCCGTCGACCTGTCTCACGGCAGTCGGCGGTGCCGACGGACAGGCGCGTGACGGCAGATCAACAATTTTCCTGAGTCTTTTTGGCGATTGCTGCCCGGTGCCGCCTTGCCGGCGCAGCGCGGCATTCGTGTCGCCACGCCATCTCGGCGGCGGTGTCGAACGTGCAATGACCGTGGCAGGACGCGCAATGTACTCCTGGCACTTCCTGTTCTTCCTGTTCTGGGTCCTGCTCTCCCCGGTGCAGGCCGAGACGCGCCCGACGCCCGCCGCAGCCCCAGCCGACGTCACCCGCGGTTACTTCCGGTTCCCCGCGCTGACCGACGATGGCATCGTCTTCACCGCGGGGGGGGACTTGTGGCGCGTGCCGCTCCGTGGCGGCGAGGCGACACGGCTCACGACGCTTGCCGGTGAAGAGGCGCATGCCGCGATATCGCCGGACGGCACGCAGGTCGCGTTCTCGGCTGCGTTCGAGGGGCCGACCGAGGTGTACGTCATGCGCCTGGACGGCACTGCGCCCCCGACGCGCCTCACCTACGAGATCGACACGGCGATCGTGGCCGGCTGGACGCCCGATGGCGCGGTGCTCTACACGACGCGGCGACACGCGACGTTGACCGACATGCACCTGGTGCGCGTGGATCCCCAGACGCGCACCTCCTCGCGCCTGCCGCTGGCGCTCGCCAGCGACGGTCACTACGACGAGACCGGCGCCACGCTGTTCTTCACGCGTTTCCCGTTTCAGGGCAGCTTCACGAAGCGTTACCAGGGAGGCGGCGCGCAGAGCATCTGGCGCTACACGCGCGGCGCGGCCGAGGCCGAGCCGCTGACCGAGGATTACCCCGGCACCAGCCGATCGCCGATGGCGTGGAAGGGCCGCGTGTACTTCGTCAGCGACCGCGACGGCTCGATGAACCTGTGGTCGATGACGCCGGATGGTCGCGACCTGCGCCAGCTGACGCGGCACTGGGAGTTCGACGTCCAATCGCCGTCCCTGCGCAACGGGCGCATCGTCTACCAGCTCGGAGCCGACCTCCGCGTCTTCGATGTCACCAATGGCGAGGACATGCTCGTGCCGGTGCGGCTCGCGTCCGACGCCGCGCAGGCGAGCGCGCGGACGTTGAAGTCGCCGAGCGAGTGGATCTTCTCGGCGCATCTCTCTCCCAATGGGGATCGACTCGTGCTGACCGCGCGCGGACAGGTGTTCGTGGCGCCGGTGAAGAAGGGACAGGTCGGCCTCGTCGCCGAGGAGCCCGGCGTGCGCTACCGCGACGCGAGATTCCTGCCGGACGGCAGGACGCTGCTCGCCCTTTCCGATCGCACCGGCGAGTTCGAGTTCTGGACGATGCCGGCGACGGGTGCGGGCGAGCGCGTGCCGATCACGAAGGGGTCGATGGTGACGCGGCACGAGGGCCTGCCGTCGCCCGACGGCCTTCGCGTGGCGCACCAGGACTCCGACCTGCGGCTGTGGGTGCACGACGTCAGGACCGGTGAAGAGCACGAGGTTGCACGGAGCACGAACGGCAGCTTCCGCGATCTCCGCTGGTCGGCCGATGGGCAGTGGCTCGCCTACGTGAAGGGCTCGCCGAACGGCATGAGCCGGATCTGGCTGTACGACGTCGCGGACAAGCGGGCGCGACCGGTCACCACCGAACGCTTCGACAGCCACAGCCCGGCGTGGAGCCCGGATGGCGCCTGGCTCTACTTCCTGTCCGAACGGACCTTCGACAACATCGTCACGTCGCCGTGGGGGCCGCGGCAGCCCGAGCCGTATTTCGACCGGCAGACGCGCGTGTACCAGCTGGCGCTGCGCAAGGGGGCGCGGTCGCGGTTTGCGACCAAGGAGGAGCGCGCCGCGCAGGGCCGGGACCCGCTGGCGTCGATCGTCCCTGCGCCTACGGACGCCGCGACGCATCGGGCGCCCATGTCGATCGACTTCGACGGCATCGAGCAGCGACTCTCCGAGGTGCCGCTCGTGCCGGGCAACTACGGCAGCCTCGACACCGACGGACGGCGGCTCTACTTCCTCTCGTGGGAGGCGTCGTCGTCGCAGCGCAAGGTGCTGCGTATGATGCCGATCGACGACCGCCGCGTCCTCGAGACGATCGCGAGCAATGTCGATCGCTACGAGCTGTCGCTCGACAGGTCCTCGCTGCTCATCGAGCGCAGCGACGAGTACTACGTGCTGCCGGCCGACGGCACGCTGCCGGACAACTTCGCAAACGCCAAAGTCTCTCTCGCCGACTGGACGATGACGGTGCAGCCGCGCGAGGAGTGGCGGCAGATCTTCGTCGATGCGTGGCGGCTGCAGCGCGACGGCTTCTACGACCGCGGCATGCACGGCGTGGACTGGGACGGCGTGCGGCGCCGCTACGAGCCGCTCGTCGGTCGCGTCACCGATCGCGCGGAGTTGAGCGACCTCATCGCGCAGATGGTGGGGGAGCTCTCGGCGCTGCACATGTTCGTGCGCGGGGGCGACCTGCGCAAGGGAGAGGACGTCACGTTCGGGTCGCTCGGGGCGACGCTCGAGCGCGACCCGGCACGTGGGGGCTACCGCGTCACGCACGTCTTCAGCGGCGACCCCGACCTGCCGAACGAGCGGGGGCCGTTGTCGGCGGCGCACGTGGACGTGCGTGCAGGTGACGTCATCACCGCCGTCGATGGCGTGAGCGTGCTGCCGGCGGCCGACATCCAGCTGCTGCTGCGCGACTCGGTCGACAAGGAGGTCAAGCTGCGCGTTGTCGCGTCCGACACCGGGCTGGTGCGCGACGTCACGGTGCGCCCGATCTCGCTGCGGCGTGAGGCCGAGCTGCGATACCGCGAATGGCAGGTCGAACGACGCCTCCGCGTGGATGCCGCGTCGGACGAGCAGATCGGGTACCTGCACCTGCGTGCGATGACCGGCCAGGACATGGGCGAGTGGCAGCGTGCGTTCTATCCGGTGTACACGCGTCCCGGGCTGATCATCGACTTGCGCCGCAACACCGGCGGCAACATCGACAGCTGGCTGCTCAGCCGACTGCTCCGGCAGGCGTGGTTCTTCTGGCAGCCGCGCGTCGGCGAGGCCTCACCGAACATGCCGTATGCGTATCGAGGGCACGTCGCGGTGCTCGTCGATCAGGAGACGGCGTCCGACGGCGAAGCGTTCGCCGAAGGGGTGCGACGGCTCGGGATCGGCGTCGTCATCGGTACGCGGACGTGGGGCGGCGAGATCTGGGGATCGGGCGGCAACGCGCTGCTCGACCGGGGCATGGCCGCGGTGCCGGACACCGGCGTGTTCAGCGCCGACGGCCAGTGGCTCATCGAGGGCCATGGCGTCGAGCCCGACATCGTCGTGGACAACCTGCCGCACGCGACGTTCAACGGGCAGGACGCGCAGCTCGAGGCGGCGATTGCGTACCTGCGCGAGAAGATCCGCGAGGAGCCGGTGCCTGCCGTGGCGCCGCCGCGGTATCCCGACAAGCGCGCTCCGATCGTGACGAGCACCGCCTCGTTGCCGTAGCGGGGGGCGGCCTTCGTCGAGCGCAAGGCGTTCGGCCTTCGTCAGTCGGCCTTCGGCCTTCGTACGGCCTTCGGCGTTCGTCAATCGTGTCGAGCTGCGCGGCGTCAGTACACGTACGTAGCCGTCGGGCCTTGCCCGACGGT
>JAEYZV010000591.1 GCA_023427865.1 Acidobacteriota bacterium | reverse complement strand
TCGTCGGCAGCGTCAGATGTGTATAACACACCGGGGCACAGAGGGGCAGGGCGACAGGCGCGCAGGTGACAGGGGTGTCGCGGGGCTGGTGCTCAGCCCAGGAGTGCCAGGGGCACAGGTGCTCAGGTGCTCAGGTCACGAGGGCGTCGGCGGCGCGGCTTGCGGCGGCGGCTTGACGGCGAACAGCAGGCGCGTGCAGTTCTCGCACTGGACGATCTTCTCGCCCCGGCGGACCTCGGAGGCGAGCATCGGGCGCAGCTTCACGTTGCAGCCGGTGCACAACTCGCCCTTCAGTTCGGCAACGGCGTGGCGCGGGTACCGCTTCGACGTGCGGTCGTACATGGCGAGGGCCGCCTTGTCGACGGCCGCGCGCACTTCGCTCACGCTGCCTTCCGCCGCGGCGAGGTCGAGCTTGTGGCGCTGGGTCTCGTCGGCAAGGCCAGCCAGACCCACGGCCGCCGCATCGCGGCGTTCCGCGAGCGTCCGCTGCGTCTGCTCGGCCCGCGCCCCCAGCTCGTCGAGCTCGAACAGCAGCGTGATGGTGTCGTCCTCGCGCCTCTTCAGCTCCCCCTCGACGGTGGCGATCTCGTGCTGCACGGCCTCGTACTCGCGCGCGTTGGTCACGGCCATCAGCTGCGTGCGGTATTTCGTCAGTCGCTGCTGCAGCGCGGCGACGTCGCGGTCACCGGTCCGACGCTGCGTCTGCCGCTCCTCGATGGTGCGCGTCAGGTCCTGCAACGCCTCTGTGGCTTCGACGACGGGCGCCTCTATCTCGAGGCGGCGCTGGTCCACGGCATCGAGCGTGGCCCGAAGCGCGGCAGCCTGGCGTTCGAGGTCCTGCAGGTGGCGTAGCTGCTCGAGGGCTGGGTGCACGGAGGGGACGGTATCACGCGGTGGAGTCGAAGACGGCGCGTGAGGCTGAGACAATGGGTTCGTGCATCCTTCTGGCGGGTCCCCTGAGCAGATCGTCGACGTCGTGGTGATTGGCGCCGGGCCCGTCGGCCTGGCATGCGCCATCGAGGCGCGGCGCGCCGGGTTGTCGGCGCGGGTGATCGACAAGGGGGCGCTCGTGAACTCGATCGTGGGCTACCCGGCGCGGATGGAGTTCTTCTCGACGCCCGACCTGATCGAGATCGGCGGCTATCCGTTCCCTGTGCAGGGCTACAAACCCACCCGCGAGGAAGGCATCGAGTACTACCGCGGCGTCGCGGCGCGTGAGGGCGTCGACATCCGCTTCTACGAACGGGTGCTCGACGTGGAGGGCGCACAGGGTGCGTTCACGGTCGTGACCTCGCGCACTGCGCATCGTGCACGTCATGTGATCGTCGCGACCGGCTTCTTCGACATTCCGAACCGGCTCGGCGTGCCCGGGGAAGACCTGCCGAAGGTGACGCACTACTACCGCGAGCCGTATCCGTACGTGCAACAGCGCGTGGCGGTGATCGGCGCGAGGAACAGCGCCGCGAAAGCGGCACTCGACTGCTACCGCCACGGGGCACAGGTGACGCTCATCGTCCGCGCGCCGGCGCTGTCGGAGACGGTGAAGTACTGGATCAGGCCAGACCTCGAGAACCGCATCAAGGAAGGATCGATCGCCGCGTACTTCAACGCCACGGTCGCCGAGATCCGCGAGACGTCGCTGCTCGTCCGCACGCCGGACGGACCGGTCGAACTGCCGAACGACTTCGTCCTGGCGATGACCGGGTACAAGCCCGACTTCGCCTTCCTCGAACGGCTCGGCATCACGTTCCATGACGATGGGTACCGGACGCCGGTGTTCGACGAGGCGACGTTCGAGAGCGCGCGGCCGGGCGTCTTTCTTGCCGGCACGGTGTGCGGCGGGCTCAAGACGAACCGGTGGTTCATCGAGAACGGCCGTTTCCACGCCCAGCAGATCGCGAAGCACCTCGCAGGCCAGCGCACCGAGGCGATTCCGTTCGAGGCGATTCACTGGAAGACAGAAGAATGACGGTAGGGCCGGCTCTCCGAGCCTGGCCAAGACGATGCCGGCTCTCCGAGCCGGCCGCGAACCACTCCGCCTCACGATGAAGGTATCCATGCACTCGCGAGACGACCTGGCGCGTCACGCCCGGGCACTCGGCATCCGGGCTGGCGATCTGCTGATGGTGCACGCGTCGGTGCGAGCCGTGGGCGCCGTTGCCGGCGGACCCGACCAGATCCATCTTGCTTTGAAGGATGCGGTCGGCGACGCGGGATCGCTGCTGATGTACGCGAGCTGTCCCGAGCACTACGACGAGATCGGACGGGGTGTGCATCCCCCCGATGTCGAAGCAGCGCTTCGCGAGAAGCTCCCGGCGTTCGACCCGCAGACGGCGCGTTCGGCGCGCGACAACGGCGCGCTCGTCGAGCTTCTCCGCACATGGCCCGGCACGGTCGCAAACGCCCATGTCGTGCGGTTGGTCTGCCGCGGTCCGCACGCATCGCCGCTGTTCGATGGGCAACCGTGGGACGACGCCTACGGAGTCGGCTCACCGCTCGGCCGGTTCGCCGCGCGCGGGGGGCGCATCCTGCTGCTCGGCAGCGACCACGACCAGGTCACGTTCCTCCATCACGCCGAGCACCTGGTGGACGTACCGGGGAAGCGGGTCGTGCGCTACGAGGTGCCGTGGCTCGTGGAGGGGCAGCGGGTGTGGCGCGCGTGCGAGGAGTTCGACACGTCACAGCCGGCGCACGAGGCGTGGCCGGAGGACGTCTTCCGCCAGATCACGGACGCGTTCCTGCGCCGGACGGAGAACGCGGGCGGTCGCATCGGAGACGCGGCCTGCCACCTGCTCGACGCGCAGCCGTTGCTGGATTTCGCGCTCGACGTGCTGCGGGCGTTCGTGCACGAGCCCATCCGAGCGAGCGAGGGGCTGTCGCCTCACCGGGCGCCGTCGTCATCCAGCCCCGGTTCGTAGCCGTCGCCGCGCCTTCCATTCGTCGCCGTCGCCGCGCCTTCCATTCGTAGCGTCCGCCCCTCGGGCGACGGGCTGCCCGTCGGGCAAGGCCCGACGGCTACGTACCCAGCGCCACGACAGGCGCGTCCCGTTCGTCGCCGTCGCCGCGCCTTCCATTCGTAGCCGTCGCTCCTCGGGCGACGGGCTGCCCGTCGGGCAGGGCCCCGACGGCTACGTACCCAGCGCCACGACAGGCGCGTGCCGTTCGTCGCCGTCGCCCGCCTACCAATCGTAGCCGCCCCCCCTCGGGCGAGGGGCTGCCCGTCGGGCAGGGCCCGGCTGCGTATTTGCGCCACGACGCTTGCGTATCGAGCTGCGTACCGGGTGTGGCCGTGGGAGGCACTGCCCCCAGCCTTGCTCCGGTACGTCGAAGCGGACTACAGTCGCGGCAGATCCGTGATGCCCTGCCTCTCCAGAACGCTCTGGCCGCAGCTCCTCGTGGTGTTGGCCTTCGTCACGATCGCGCCTGTGGATGCTGCGCTCGCGCAGGCGCGGGCCGCAGCTCCGACTGCCAGTGCGTCCGTCGCGGCGCCCCGGCTCGAGCTGCGTGCAAACGATCGCGTCATTCTCGTCGGCAACACACTGGCCGAGCGGCAGCAGTACTTCAACAACTTCGAGGCGGCGCTGCTTGCCGTGCACCCGACACTGAATCTCTCGGTGCGCAACCTCGGGTGGAGCGCCGACACGCTGACCCTGCAGCCGCGCCCGCTCAACTTCGGCGACGCCACGCGGCACCTCACGACATACGAGGCCGACGTCATCGTCGCCTTCTTCGGCGCCAACGAATCGTTCGAGGGCGAAGCCGGTGTGCCCCGGTTCGAGAAGGATCTCGAGCAGTACATCACCTCGCACCTGTCGGCCCGTTACAACGGCCAGACCCCGCCGCGGCTCGCCCTGGTGTCGCCGATTGCGCACGAGAAGCTCGCGCACCTGGTGCACGTGGACGTCGATGCGCGCAACCGTGAGCTCGCGCGCTACACCGAGGCGATGCGTCGCGTCGCCTCGCGCATGGACGTGCCGTTTGCCGACGTGTTCACCCCGACACTCGAGGCCATGCGCGTCGCGGAGTCGCCGCTCACGGTCAACGGCATCCACCTGAACGAGGACGGTGACCGCGTGTTCGCGGGCATCCTCGTCGAGGCGCTCGGCTTCGGCGCCGGTCCGATGCCGGCAGGCAAGGCGTGGGCGCAGCTGAAGGCGCTCGTGCACGAGAAGAACCGCCTCTTCTTCCTGCGATGGCGTCCGCTCAACGCCGAGTACGTCGTCGGCCGCCGCGTGGATCCGTTCGGGTCGGTGAACTTCCCGCCGGAGATGAAACAGCTCGACGACATGCTCGGCGAGCAGGACAGGAGAATCTGGCGGCAGGCGCAGGTCGTGTCGCGCGAAGCAACGCCGGCGTCGAGGCGCACACCGGGCGGCACCCGCCCGTCGGGAGGCGCACGATGACCGCACGGCACTGGCTCGCTGCCGCGTGCATCGCGTGCGGCGTCGCAGGCAGCGCCTTCGCGCAGGAGCCCAACCGCGGGGGCTCGCTCGATCTCGCATCCGAGGATCCGCAGGTCGCGCTCGAACGCCTGAAGGTCGCCGACGGCTACGAGGTGTCGCTGTTCGCCTCGGAGGTGCAATTCCCCGACCTGGCCAAACCGCTCGCCCTGACGTTCGACGGCAAGGGCCGGTTGTGGGTGCTGACCTCGACGACCTACCCGCACCTGCGGCCCGACGAGAAGCCGCACGACAAGCTGATCGTGCTCGAGGACACCGATCGCAACGGGAAGGCCGACAGGAGCACGGTGTTCGCCGACGGCCTGTACATCCCGACGGGATTCGCGCTCGGGGACGGCGGCGTGTACATCGCCGAGCAGCCGAACCTCACGTTCCTGAAGGACACCGACGGCGACGGCAAGGCCGACCACCGGCGCATTCTCCTGTCGGGCTTCGGCACCGAGGACAGTCACCACTCGATCCATGCCTGGACGTGGGGGCCGGACGGGGCGCTGTACTTCCAGGAAGGAACGTTCCTGCACTCGCAGGTGGAGACGCCCTACGGCCCGCGGCGCCTCGCGTACGCCGGCGTGTGGCGCTACGAGCCGCGCACCGAGAAGCTCGACGTGTTCGTGTCGTATCCCTTCGCGAACCCGTGGGGGCACGTCATCGACAAGTGGGGCCAGAATTTCATCTCGGACGCCTCCAACGGCTACAACTACTGGGGCACCGCGTTCTCGGGGCACGTGGACTATCCGCGCAAGCAGAAGCCGATGCAGGAGTGGACGCTCACGCGTGTGCGTCCCACGAGCGGCAGCGAGTTCGTGAAGAGCCGCCACTTCCCGGAGTCGGCGCAGGGCAACTTCCTCTACAACAACGTCATCGGGTTCCAGGGCATCAAGCAGTACCGCACGGTCGAGGAGTCGTCGGGCTTCGTCGGCATCGAAGTCGAGCCCCTGCTCCAGTCGACCGACGCGAACTTCCGCCCGGTGGGCATGCAGTTCGGGCCCGACGGCGCGCTGTACGTGATCGACTGGTTCAACCCGCTCATCGGCCACATGCAGTATTCGCTGCGCGACCCGCGGCGCGACAAGACGCGTGGGCGCGTGTGGCGCATCACCGCGAAAGGTCGGCCGCTGCTGGAGTGGCCGAGGATCGACGGCGCCTCCGTGACCGAGCAGCTCGATCTGCTGAAGGCCTACGAGGACCGGACGCGCTACCACGCGCGGCTCGCGCTGCGAGATCGGCCCGTCGACGAAGTCGTCCCCGCCGTCGAACGCTGGCTCGCGGGGCTCGACCGCAACGATCCCGAGTACGAGCACCACCTGCTCGAGGCGCTGTGGGTCCACGAAAGCCACGACCGGGTGAACGTGCCGCTGCTGACGCAACTGCTCGGCGCCAGGGAGTTCAGGGCGCGCGCCGCGGCAGTGCGCGTCCTGCAGCACTGGTTCGATCGCGTGGACAACGGCATGGCGCTGCTCGCGGCTGCCGTCGCCGATGCGGAACCTCGCGTCCGGCTCGAGGCGGTGCGCGCGCTCAGCTTCGTGCCCACGGTTGAAGCCGCCAACCTGGCGCTCGAGGTCCTGAAGCAGCCGATGGACTACTACCTGCAGTACGTCCTCGACTCGACGATGACCACGCTGGAGCCGGCGTACCTGCCGGTGCTCACCACCGGCGGCCGCTTCGCGGAGGGCAACGAGGCGGGCCTCGCCTTCGTACTCGATCGACTGGCGCCCGACGATCTGGCGCGCGTGAAGCGCAGCACGCCCGTGTATCACGCGCTCCTTTCGCGCACGGGCGTGCCGATGCAGGCGCGTCGTGAGGCACTCGAGGCGCTGGCCAGCCAGAACGGGTCCACGACGGTGCGCGAAGCCGTCGCGGCAGTCGAGCGCGGCGACGGCAAGCCGGGCACCGCGCAGCCGCTCGGCGAGTTGATGCAGCTGCTCGCCACGCTGCCGCCCGCGCAGCTCGCGGCCGAGCGATCGGCGGTCGAGCGGCTGGCGCGCGGCGCCCGCACCGACGCGGTGCGCGAAGGCGCCGTAGCGCCACAGATGCGAATTTACGGCGATT
>JAEYZV010000584.1 GCA_023427865.1 Acidobacteriota bacterium | reverse complement strand
CGCGCGAGCTCGACCTGCACGTCCACACCGGACACCTGCAGCGGGTGGCACAGCGGAATGAGCGCCGAGGTCTGCTTGGCCGCCATGATCCCGGCGATGCGCGCCGCCTGCAGCGGGTCTCCCTTCTTCACGCCACCGGCACGCACGAGCCGACGCGCCGCGGCCGACACCCGCACGAACCCGCGCGCCACCGCCAGTCGCGCCGTCACCGGCTTGGCCGTGACGTCCACCATCCGCACGCGGCCTTCTGCATCGGCGTGGGTCAGCGCCGGGGTGGCGCGCCTTGCGCCCCGCGGCGGGGACTGGCGTGGCGAATGGCCCATCTTACGCATCGACGTGGCCATTGGCGAGAAAGAACGAGAGGCTTTCGAAGGTCACCGTCAGGTCCATGTTCTTGAGTTTCACGTGCGGAGGCACGCGCAGGGTGCCCGGGGAGAAGTTGAGGATGGCGCGCACGCCCGTCGCGACGATGGCGTCGACGGTCGCCTGTGCAGCGTGGGTGGGTACGCTCACCACGGCGATGTCGACGTGTTCGCGGTCGACGATGCGTTCGAGTTCGCGCACGTGGCGGATGGGCACGCCGCTGCGTGAGTAGCCGCCCACCTTCTCCCGTGCCGTGTCGAACAGCGCGATGACGTCGAAGCCGTCCTCGCGAAAGCCGGGGTAGTCGGCAAGCGCCAGCCCCAGGTTGCCGGCGCCGACGATCACGACCTTGATGCTGCGGTCGAGGCCGAGGATCTGCCGCAGGTGCCTCTTCAGGTCTTTCACGTAGTAGCCGACGCCACGGATGCCGAACTCGCCGAAATGCGCGAGGTCCTTGCGGATCTGGGCCGCATTCAACTGGAACTGCGTCGCCAGGCCTTGCGACGACACCGTGTTCACGCCCGCCGCATCGAGCGCCTCCAGGCAGCGCAGGTACACCGACAACCGCGCCGTGGTCAGCTCCGAGACATGATCGATCCCGGCCCGGTCCCGTTCGATCTCTGCCACGCGGCGATCATACCTGTGGGCGGAAGGCCTTTATCTGCTATACACCCTCGCCATGGCCCAGCCCACCTTCACCCCGTACGTGCCACCGGACCAGGCGCCGCCGGAGTTCACGGCCAAGGCCGTGCTCCTCGGAGCGCTCTTCGGGCTCCTGTTCGGCGCGTCGACCGTGTACCTGGGCCTGCGCGCCGGCCTCACCGTCAGCGCATCCATTCCGATTGCCGTGCTCGCGATCTCGGTGCTGAAGCGTTTCGGCGGGTCGACGATCCTCGAGAACAACGTCGTCCAGACCATCGGGTCGGCCGGCGAATCGGTGGCCGCGGGCGTGGTCTTCACCATTCCGGCGCTCATCTTCCTGACGCCACACGGGCCAGCCTACTTCAACTACTTCCAGATCACGGCGCTCGCGTTCGCCGGCGGCATCCTCGGCGTGCTGTTGATGGTGCCGCTGCGGCGCGCGCTGATCGTGAAGGAACACGGCACGCTGCCGTACCCGGAAGGCACGGCATGCGCCGACGTCCTCATCGCCGGTGAACGCGGCGGGCAACTCGCGCGCCTCGTGTTCCAGGGGCTCGGCATCGGCGCGCTGTTCAAGGCGCTGCCGTGGATCTTCCAGGTGGTGCGGACCGAGGTCGGCTACACGACGCCGAGGACGAGCGCTTTTCCCAACGCCACGCTCAACGTCGACATCTCGCCCGAGTACATGGGCGTCGGTTACGTGATCGGCCCCCGCATCGCGGGTGAGATGTTCGCCGGCGGCGTGCTCTCGTGGATGGTGCTCCTGCCGCTCCTGACGCTCGTCGGCGCGTACATGCCCACGCCGTTCCCGCCCGCACCGGCAGATGGCCTGCGGATCGTCGACATGGCGCCCGGCCAGATCTGGAGCCAGAACATCCGCTACATCGGGGCCGGTGCGGTGCTCGCCGCCGGGCTCATCACGCTCGCCCGGACGATCCCGACGATCGTCGGCTCGTTCCGCGACAGCGTGAAGGACTTCCGTGCGGAGGGCGGGGGCGGCGCGCGCCTGCGCACCGAGCGCGACATCCCGGCGGCCGTCGTGCTCGGCGGCACGCTGCTGCTCGCCGTGTTCCTGGCCGTTGCGCCCGGTATGCCTACGCAGGGCAACCCGCTGGCGGCCCTCCTCGTGGTCGTCTTCGGCTTCTTCTTCGTGACCGTCGCCTCACGCATCGTCGGCCTCATCGGCAGCTCGTCGAGCCCGGTGTCGGGCATGACCATCGCGACGCTGATCCTCACCTGCACGATCTTCGTGGCCATCGGCTGGACCGGCGCCCTCTACGCGCCGATCGCGCTGACCGTCGGGGCCGTCGTCTGCATCGCCGCCGCCAACGCGGGTGCGACGTCGCAGGACCTCAAGACGGGTTTCCTGGTGGGCGCCACACCGCGCGCGCAGCAGATCGGCCTGGTGATCGGCGTGGTCGTGTCGGCGCTCATCATCGGGCTGACGACGCTGTACCTGCACGAGGTGATGGTGATCGGATCCAACGCGCTGCCCGCCCCCCAGGCAACGCTGATGGCGACGATCATCCGAGGCCTCCTGAGCCAGAACCTGCCGTGGGGCCTCGTCCTCACGGGCGTGTTCATCGCCGTGACGATGGAGTTGTGTGGTGTGCGAT
>JAEYZV010000442.1 GCA_023427865.1 Acidobacteriota bacterium | reverse complement strand
AGCACCTGCTGCAGCTCGGCGTGACGGCCGTCGAACTGCTCCCGGTGCACCACCACATCGACGACTGGCACCTCGTCAAGAGCGGGCTGTCGAACTACTGGGGCTACAACACCCTCGCCTACTTCGCGCCGGAGCTGCGCTACTCGGTGAGCCGATCGGCGTCGGGCTCGGTGCGCGAGTTCAAGTCGATGGTGCGCACGCTGCACGCAGCCGGCCTCGAGGTGATCCTCGACGTGGTCTACAACCACACGGCGGAGGGCAGCCATCTCGGGCCGACGTTGTCGCTGCGCGGCATCGACAACCTGTCGTACTACCGGCTGTCGCCCGGCGACCGCCGCTACTACGAGGACTTCACCGGCACCGGCAACACGCTGAACATGCAGAGCCCGCGCGTGCTGCAGCTGATCATGGACAGCCTGCGGTACTGGGTCCTCGAGATGCACGTGGACGGGTTCCGATTCGATCTCGCGAGCGCGCTCGCCCGCGAGCTGCACGCGGTGGACAAGCTGGGGTCCTTCTTCGACATCATCCACCAGGACCCGGTGCTGTCGCAGGTCAAGCTGATCGCCGAACCCTGGGACCTCGGTGAGGGCGGTTACCAGGTCGGCAACTTCCCGGTGGGCTGGACCGAGTGGAACGGCAGGTACCGCGACACGGTGCGCCGCTTCTGGCGCGGCGACGGCGGCCAGGTGTCCGAGTTCGCGACGCGCCTTGCCGGCAGCAGCGACCTCTACGAGCACACCGGCCGACTGCCGAGCGCAAGCATCAACTTCGTGACCTGCCACGACGGCTTCACGCTCGCCGGCCTCGTGAGCTACGAGCGCAAGCACAACGAGGCCAACGGCGAGGGGAACCGCGACGGCGAGTCGAACAACCTGTCGATGAACTTCGGCGTGGAAGGGCCGACGGCCGATCCGGTCATCCGCCAGGCGCGCGTGCAGCAGCGGCGCAACTTCATGGCGACGCTGCTGCTGTCGCAGGGCGTGCCGATGATCTGCGGCGGCGACGAGATGGGCCGCACGCAGCGCGGCAACAACAACGCCTACTGCCAGGACAACGACATCAGCTGGTTCCAGTGGGATCTCGAACCCGAGGATCAGCAGTTCCTCGAGTTCACGCGCCTGCTCATCACGCTGCGGCAGAAGCACCCCGTGCTGCGGCGGCAGCGCTACTTCCAGGGACGCCCGCTGCGCGGCGCGGGCGTGAAGGACCTGGCGTGGTTCGACCCGTCGGGCGTGGAGATGACCGACGCGATGTGGTCGGCGCCCCACGTGCGCGCCCTCGGCGTACGGCTCAGCGGCATCGCGATGGACGAGGTGGACCACCGCGGCGAGCCGATCGTCGACGACACGCTCCTCGTGCTGCTGAATGCCGATCAGGCACCGCGTCCGTTCAAGCTGCCACTGCTCGCCAGCGGCCTGGCCTGGACGCGCGTGTTCGACACGGGCATCGAGCACCAGCCCGTGGCGGCGCCGCAGCGCGGTACCTACGCAGTCGCCGGCCTCTCCGTCGTCCTGCTGCGTGCGGATGAGCGTACGCGCGCACCCGTCCGGTAAGATCGCCCCGTCTCATCTTCCGGCCTGCTCCCGACCGCGTGACGGCGGCCCGGGACATGCAGGGTCGGCATCCGCACGCCTCCGCGGCCATGCCGGCCGCGCTCGGGCGTGCGTTCGCGTTCAGGGCGACATGGAAGAGCTTTCGCGCACTCAGCCCCTCGACTGGTACAAGGACGCCGTCATCTACCAGGTGCACGTCCGCACCTTCTTCGACGGCAATGACGACGGCATCGGCGACTTCGCGGGCCTGACGCAGAAGCTCGACTACCTGCAGGCGCTCGGCATCAACACGATCTGGATCCTGCCCTTCTACCCCTCGCCCCTGCGCGACGACGGGTACGACGTGGCGCACTACCAGGGCGTGCACCCGGCGTACGGCACGCTGCGCGACGTGCGCCGCTTCTTCCGCGAGGCCCACGCGCGCAACCTCAGGGTCATCACCGAACTGGTGATGAACCACACGTCGGACCAGCACCCGTGGTTCCAGGAGGCGCGCCACGCGCCGCCCGGATCACCGGCCCGCAACTTCTACGTGTGGAGCGAGACGAACCGGAAGTACGAAGGCACGCGGATCATCTTCACCGACACCGAAACGTCCAACTGGACGTGGGATCCGGTCGCCAACGCGTACTACTGGCACCGCTTCTTCCATCACCAGCCGGACCTGAACTTCGACAACCCGCGGGTGATGCGGGCCATGCTGCGCATCATGCGGTTCTGGCTCGACCTCGGTGTCGACGCCTTCCGCCTCGACGCGATTCCCTACCTGATCGAGCGTGAAGGCACGTCGTGCGAGAGCCTTCCCGAGACGCACGCGCTCATCAAGCAGGTCCGCAAGTTCCTCGACGTCGAGTACCCCGGGCGCGTCCTGCTCGCCGAGGCCCACCAGTGGCCGTCCGACGTGAGCGCGTACTTCGGCAGCGGGGACGAATGCCACATGGCATTCCACTTCCCCCTCATGCCGCGGCTGTACATGGCCATCGAGCGCGAGGACCGCGAGCCCGTCGTCGAGATCCTGCGGCAGACGCCAGACATCCCGGACAGCTGCCAGTGGGCGCTCTTCCTCCGCAACCACGACGAGCTGACGCTCGAGATGGTGACGCCGGAGGAGCGCGAGTACATGTACGGCGCGTTCGCCGAGGATCCGCGGATGCGGATCAACGTCGGCATCCGCCGGCGGCTCGCGCCGCTGCTCGACGGCGATCGGCGTCGGGTCGAGCTGTTGAACGTGCTGCTGCTGTCGCTGCCCGGCACGCCCGTCGTGTACTACGGCGACGAGATCGGCATGGGCGACAACATCTACCTGTCCGATCGCCACGGCGTCCGCACGCCGATGCAGTGGACGGGCGACCGCAACGGCGGCTTCTCGCGCGCCGACCCGCAGCGCCTGTGCGCGCCGCTGGTCATGGATCCCGTGTTCGGCTACCAGGCGGTGAACGTCGAGGCGCAGGAACGCTCTCCGGCATCGCTCCTGAACTGGACGCGCCGCATGATTTCGATGCGGCAGAAGCACCCGACGTTCGGCCGTGGCAGCGTGGAGTTCGTCGAGACGGGCAACAGGCGCGTCCTCGCATTCACGCGGTCGTGGGACGGCGACAACGTGCTCGTGGTCGCGAACCTCTCGGCCCACGTGCAGACCGCGCGCGTGCACACCCACCTCGAGGGCGTCCCCGTGGAGATGCTCGGCTGCACGCGACTGCCGCCGCTCGAACGCGGCCAGGTGTCGCTGACGATGGCGCCGTACGGCTGGTACTGGCTGCAGATCGTCGACAAGGAGGATCCCCGCGCGACGGGCGAGACGACGGCAGACACCCGCAAGCATGCCCTGCCCGATCTGCTCGTGAGCGAGCGTTGGGACACGCTGCTCGACGGGCCGGGCCGCGCCGTGCTCGAGCGCCGCTACCTGCGTCCGTACCTCGAGAAGCAGGCGTGGTACCGCGCGCCGGGCGCATTCGTCCGCAGCGTGCGCATCGCCAGCCATGCCCTCGCCCGAGGGGGGCCGGAACCCATCGTGCTCGCGGCGATCGACGTCGAGGGGGAAGTGGATACCTACAGGTTCGGTCTCGTGCTGACGTTCACGGGCGGACCTCGCGGCGACGAGATCCTCGCCCGGCACCCGGATCGCGTCGTGGCGCGCATCGCCGGCGCCCGCACCGGCGTGATGCACGAGGTGATCGAGGCCGACGCGGTACGCATCCTCATGCGGATGCTCACCGAGGGAACGACGCTAATTGGCCGTGACGGGGTCTTCGATGCCGCCTCACAGGGACCGGCCGTGCTCGCCGACCACGAGCCGTACCAGCTGGTGCCGACGACGCTCGGGCAGACCGTGATCGCCTGCGGGGCCGCCGCGGAGCTGAAGATCCGCCGCCGGCTGCTCCCCGGGCAGTCACACGAGCACCAGGTGCTCGCCTCGCTCGCCGACAATCTCGACGTCGAGCTGCCGATGGCCTACGCGCATCTCAACCTGCGCACGCCCGATGGCGTGCGCTGGCCGTTCATCCTGCTGCGCTCGCAGGTGCCGTCCACCGAGGACGGGTGGGATCGTGCGTTGCAGCTCGCGCTGCGCTGGATGGCCGAACCGTCCGACGTGCCGGACCTGCCCGACCCGTTCGCCTGGCTGCGGGAAGGACGCGAGGCGCCGCGGCTGGACAGCGAGCCGCTGCACGACGTGGAGCGGATGGCCCGTACGCTCGGGCGGCGGGTGGCGGCCACGCATGTCGCGATCGGCGACGCCGTCGCCACGATCGACGGCAGCGCCGACACGCGGGCGCCGCAGGCCGACGGCAAGGATCGCGAGCTGGTGGACGCGGCACTCGCGGCACTGACCGATCTCGACGTCGCGGCACGCAGCCGCTGGGCGACGCTCATGGACTCGCCTGGCGCCGTACGCATCCTCCGCTCGCGCCAGCTGCTCGGCGGACTCGCCCGCTGGCGCTGGTCGCACGACGAGCCGACGCCTGTCGATCCGGACGACAGCACGCCCGGCGTCATCGGCGAAGCAGGTGACTACGGCGAGCGCGACATCGGCGCCCTTGCTGCCGACCTCGCGTACGTCACCGTCACCGTGCTGCAGCAGGTCGGTCGCGACCTCCACGATCCGGTCGCGCGAGCATGGTGGGCCGTCGCCACCTGGGCACTCGTCCGCGGGTGGCACGAAGAGCTCGCCGCCGCCGGCCGGCAGACGCTGCCGCCAGCCGACGTGGTCGAGGGTCTGCGTGTGAGCCTGCTCGGGAGACTTCTCGTGGATGCCGTCAGCGCGGCGGAAGGGCGCCGCCAGATGGCCCGGGCCGTGCTCATCGACCTCGCCGCCCGACCGGTCGGAGATGTCCAATGAACCCACCCTGGGCGCCGGCCTTCGGCGCACAGCTCGAATCGTCCGGCGCGCGGCTGCGCGTGTGCGCGCCGGCGGCCACGCGGATGGAGGTCGTCGTCGGCGACCGCGCCGCAACGCCGCTGTACCGCGTGTCGGGAGACGTGTTCGAGGCGCACGCCCCGGGGGCGAGGGCCGGCGAGCGGTACCGCTTCCGCATGGACGACCACGACCCGTGGCCGGACCCCTGCTCGCGCTGGCAGCCAGACGGCGTCCACGGGCCGTCGATGCTCATCGACCCGCACGCCTTCCGGTGGACGGACGCGGAATGGCGCGGCGTGCCGCGGCACCGCCTCGTGATCTACGAACTGCACGTCGGCACCTTCACGAGTGAGGGCACTTTCGCCGCGGCCATGCAGCGGCTACCGGAGCTGATCACGCTCGGTGTCACCGCAATCGAACTGATGCCGGTCGCGGCGTTTCCCGGCACGCGCAACTGGGGCTACGACGGGGCCGCGCTCTTCGCGCCATCGGAATGCTACGGGCATCCCGACGACCTGCGCGCGCTCGTCGATCGCGCCCACGCACTCGGCCTCGCGGTGCTGCACGACGTGGTCTACAACCATCTCGGGCCCGACGGCGCCTATCTCGCCGCCTACATGCCGACCTTCTTCACCGATCGGCACGAGAGCCCGTGGGGGCGCGGCATCAACCTCGACGGCCCCCGCTGCGAGGACGTCCGCCGCCTGATCTGCGACAACGCGCTGCACTGGCTGATCGACTACCACTTCGACGGCCTGCGCTTCGATGCCACGCACGCGCTCACCGACG
This sequence comes from Acidobacteriota bacterium, assembly GCA_023427865.1. Taxonomy (GTDB): domain Bacteria; phylum Acidobacteriota; class Vicinamibacteria; order Vicinamibacterales; family Vicinamibacteraceae; genus Luteitalea. The sequence continues at coordinate 4,864 of JAEYZV010000442.1, read as the reverse complement.
ACAGCCCCGAGCACATCCTGGCGCAGCTGGCGCGCGAGATCGCCGTCCACGTGCGCGATCGCGAGGTGCACCTCATCGCCGAGGACGACCGCAACCTCGACGTGCTGCTGCATCCGGTGGCCAACGGCGGTTACGGCATGAGCGGCGTGTGGGCCGACGACTTCCACCACTCGATACGACGGCATGTCGCCGGCGATCACGAGGCGTGGTTCTCGGACTTCACCGGCGACACGGCGGAGATCGCCCGCGCCGTACGCGACGGCTGGGTGTTCAGCGGGCAGCACGCCGCCCACCACGGCGGCCTCCGCGGGACGTCGCCCGTGAACGTGCCGATCGCGGCGCCCGTCATCTGCCTGCAGAACCACGACCAGGTCGGAAACCGCGCGCACGGCGAACGGCTCCATCACCAGGTGAGTCCCGCGGCGTGGCTCGCTGCGTCGGCGCTGCTGCTCACCGCACCGGAGACGCCGTTGCTGTTCATGGGCCAGGAATGGGCGGCGTCCTCGCCGTTCCTGTTCTTCACCGATCACGGCGACGAACTCGGCGCGCTGGTCGTCGTGGGGCGGCGCAGCGAGTTCGGCCGCTTCGCTGCCTTCAGCGATCCGCGGACGCGGGAGCTGATCCCCAATCCGCAGGAGGAGGCGACATGGCGGCGCTGCGTGCTCGACTGGGATGAGCGGAACTCGCCGCCGCACGCGCACGTGCTCGCTGAAACGACAGCCCTGCTCGCCATTCGCGCCAGCCACCTGTGCGTGCCGCGCGATCGCACGCGGGTGCGATGCGAGCCCCTCGGCGCAGAGACGATCCTGCTGCGGCAGCCCTCGGCATTGGGCGGCGAGCTGCTGACGCTCGTCGATCTCGGCGGGCGCGGCACCCATCGCGTGCCGCAGATGTCCGAGCCGTTCGTCCTGCTGCATGCGACGCGGGCCGATGCGGACACGCCGGTCGTCGGCGGCCTGCGGACCGAAGGGGACGCGCTCTTCATCGACGCAGCGCAGGAGCCGTTCGGGCTCGTGCTGCACCTGCCGGAGGCCCGATCATGAGCATGCGTGCGCCTGCGTGGACACCCACGAGTACGTACCGCCTGCAGCTCGGCCCGACGCTCACGTTCGCCCAGGTCGAGGCGATCACCCCGTACCTGGCGAGCCTCGGCATCGAGGCGCTCTACCTGTCGCCCATGCTGAAGGCGCGGCCCGGCAGCACGCATGGCTACGACATCGTCGCCCACGGGGAACTGAACCCGGATCTCGGGACCGAGGACGACCTGCGGAGCCTCGCGGCGGCAGCGTCCGCTCACGGCATGCGCCTGCTCTCGGACATCGTGCCCAACCACATGGGCGTGGACCCGCGCGCCAATCCCTGGTGGCGCGAGGTGCTCGAGAACGGCCCCTGCTCGCCGTACGCGGAGTACTTCGACATCGACTGGGATCCCGTCACGCCGCACCTGCGGATGAAGATCCTGCTGCCGATCCTCGGCGACCAGTACGGCAGCGTGCTCGAGCGCGGCGAGCTGCACCTCGGCTACGACGACGGCCGGCTGTGGCTCGAGTACTACGAGCATTGCCTGCCGATCAACCCGAGACAGGCGCCGCTCGCGCTGCGCCATGCCCTGCCCGCGCTGCGCGAGTCCCTCGGCGAATCGCATCCGGCGGTGATCGAGCTGCTCAGCATCCTCGAGGGCCTGCACAACCTGCCCCCCTATACCGACACACATCCCGAGCGCATCGCCGTCCGGCAGCGCGAGAAGGAAGTGTTGCGCGTGCGCTTGCTGCGGCTCGTGGAGGAGACGCCGCAGGTCCTCGATGCCATCGATGCCGCCCTGAAGTACGTCAACGGCACACCCGGCGACCCGTCGTCGTTCGACGAGCTGCACGCGCTGCTCGAGGCGCAGCCATACCGGCTGGCGTCCTGGAGGACGGCGGTCGACGAGATCAACTTCCGGCGGTTCTTCGACGTCAACGACCTGGCCGGCGTCCGGGTGGAGCACGAGGCCGTGTTCCAGGCCACGCATGCGCTGATCGGCCGATGGCTCGGCGAAGGGCTCGTGCACGCGCTGCGCCTCGATCACCCGGACGGACTGTTCGATCCGGCGGCGTACTTCGTGCGACTGCAGCAGCTGGCCCGCGAGGTGACGGGGCGCGAGGCGCCGCTCTACGTCGTTGCCGAGAAGATCCTGTCGGGCGACGAGCAGCTGCGACCGGACTGGGAGGTCCACGGCACCACGGGGTACGGCTTCCTCAACGAGATCAACGGGCTCTTCCTCGATCCCGCCGGGTTGCGGGCGCTCCGTCGCATGTACGCGAGGTTCACGGGCATCCGCGAGCCGCTCGAGGAGATCGTCTACGACGCCAAGAAGCTGATCATGAACACCGCGATGTCGAGCGAGCTCGGCGTGCTCACCGACGCGCTCGGCCGCATCGCGCGCGCCGACCGCCGCACGCGCGACTTCACGCTCAACAGCCTTCGGGAGCTGATCACCGAGTACGTGGCCTGCATCCCCGTCTACCGCACCTACGTGAGCCCGAGCGGCTGGACCGAGGAGGACGAACGGATCATCGATCGCACGATCGCCGAGGCGCAGCGGCGCAACCCGGCGATGGAAGGCTCGCAGTTCCGGTTCCTGCGCGACGTCCTGCTGCCACAGCCGGCCGGCGATGACGCCGATCCCGCCGCAGCCGCGATGTACGAGCGCCGCCTCACGTTTGCGATGAAGCTGCAGCAGTACACGGGCCCGGTGCAGGCCAAGGGCTTCGAGGACACCACGTTCTACCGGTACAACGTGCTCGTCTCGATGAACGAGGTGGGTGGCGAACCGGCGCACGCCGTGCACTCGGTGGACGACGTGCACGCGTCCAACCTCGCGCGGCAGCGGGACTGGCGCGCCGAGATGACGACGCTGTCCACGCACGACACCAAGCTCGGCGAGGACGTCCGGGCGCGCATCAACGCCATCTCGGAGCTGCCCGACGCCTGGCGGGAGGCGGTGGGCCGCGCCTTGCGCGCGTCGGCGACGTCGCGCACCCTGCTGCAGGGAAGCTGGGCCCCCGACCGCAACGACGAGTACCGCTTCTTCCAGGTACTCGTCGGCTGCTGGCCACCCGGGCTGCCGATGGCCGCGCCTGCGCCATCGGACCTCGTGGAGCGGTTGAAGGCGTACATGCTGAAGGCGATCCGCGAGGCGAAGCGGCACACGAGCTGGTTGACGCAGAACGAGCCGTACGAGCATGCGACGCTCGCCTACGTGGAGGAGGTGCTGGCGGGCCAGACCGCGACGCGCGTGCTCGGGGCATTGCGCCCGTTCGCCGATCGGATCGCGCGCCATGGCCTGTGCAACTCGTTGGCACAGACGGTGCTCAAGTTCACGACGCCGGGCGTGCCCGACACGTACCAGGGTGCCGAAGCGGCCAAGTTCGATCTCGTCGATCCCGACAACCGTCGCCCGGTCCCGTTCGACGCGCTGCAACGGGCGCTGGCCGAGCTCGATCGCGTGCGCGATGCCGGGCCGTTCGAGCACGCCGTGCGCGAGTGGCTCGAGCAGTGGCCGGACGGCCGGCTGAAGCTGCACGTGGCCTCGACGCTGCTCCGGTTGCGGCGCCGCACGCCCTCGCTCTGGATCGAGGGTGCGTACCGTCCGCTCACGCTGGATCTCTCGGTGGATGCGACGGCGATGGCGTTCGCGCGCTCGAGCGACGCCGGAGACCAAGCCATCGTCGTGAGCGGGTTGAGGACCGCACGCCTGCCGGGTCCCTGGCCCGTGGGTCCGGCGTGGGCGACGTCACGCGTGTTGCTGCCGCCCGACACCCGCGGCGGCACGTGGCGTGACGTGCTGACCGGCACCGAGCTGACACTCAACGAGACGGCGTCGGAACGATGGTTCTTCCTGGCCCAGGCGTTGCACCTGCTGCCGGCGGCCGTCCTCGTCCCGGTGCACGATTCGTGAGGCCAATCGGCAGCCCCCTTTCGTGCCATGATGATGGGGCCGCTGAACCATGTGACCGATCTCTCCGACATGGAGCACACGCCCTGCCCGAAGGAGTCGCTGTGACCAGCGAAGCACGTTCACCCATCCGCCTGCTCGTGGCCGACGACCACGACATCCTGCGCGAAGGTCTGGTGGCCGTCCTCGAGCGCGACGCGCGGTTCTCGGTGGTGGCCACGGCCAGCAACGGCGAAGAAGCCGTGGCTGCGTTCCGGCGCACGCGCCCCGACCTCGCCATCATGGACCTGCGCATGCCCGTGATGGAGGGCCCCGACGCCATCCGCGCGATCCGCGCCGAGTTCCCCGATGCGCGCGTCGTGGTGCTGACCGTGTACGAGGGCGACGTGGACATCGCCCGTGCGCTGTCGGCCGGTGCCGCGGCCTATGTGCTGAAAGGGATGCCGAGCGACGAGCTCTTCGAGGCCATCATCGCCGTGCACGAGGGGCGCCAGTACATTCCGCCGCGCATCACGCAGGTGCTCGACCAGGCGGGGCGCACCGATCTCACGCGCCGCGAGATGGACGTGCTGCGCCTCATCGTCAGCGGCCACAGCAACCGCGAGATCGCGCAGGAACTGAACACGACCGAGGGCACGATCAAGTCGTACGTCAACGGCCTGCTGGGGAAGCTCGGCGTGCGCGACCGCACGCAGGCGGCGACCGCGGCAATCCGTCGCGGGCTCGTGAAGCTCGAAGAGACGGAACAGGGCAAGGACGCGCTGCCGGACGCGTGACGACGTCGCGGGACGGCCGGGCACGTCGGCGCGTTCGGGGAACGCGCCCTACCGGCGCGGGACCGCCGGGCAAGGCCCGGCGGCTACGCACATCGATTCAACGTACGTAGCCGTCGGGCCTCGACCGACGCGCAGACGGCCCGGCTAGGAC
>JAEYZV010000402.1 GCA_023427865.1 Acidobacteriota bacterium | reverse complement strand
ACTCGCACCGCCTCGTCGGCAACCTGTTCGACGTCAAGCTGCGCGCCATCGAGAACCTCTGGAGCAACGGCGTCGACATCGTCCCCGTGACGACGATCGTCAACGGCGTCAACAACGAGCAGGTGGGGCGCATCGTCCGGTTCGCGCTCGACAACCCGCGCAAGATCTCGTTCCTGTCGTTCCAGCCCGTGTCGTTCACGGGGCGCGACGAGGAGATCACCGACGAGCGGCGGGCCGCGCAGCGTTACACGCTGTCGCACCTGGCGCACGACGTGAAGTCGCAGGTGAACCTCGGCGAGCCGGTGCGCGACTGGTTCCCGATCTCGTTCATGGGCACGTTCACCGACTGGGCCGACCTCGTGAAGGGACCGCAGCAGGACTGGGGGAACCTGGCGTGTGGCTGCCACCCCAACTGCGGCGTCGGCATGGCGGTGATGGTCGACAAGGAGACCAAGGAGGCCGTCCCGGTCACCGCGTTCCTGCACGGCGAGCAGCTCGCCAAGGACCTGCGGCGCGTCAACGACGCGGCGCGCGGCAAGAAGCTGTCGATCCTCGGCATGGCGCTCGCGCTGGCCAAGAACTACGACCCATTCAGGTCGCCGACGCACTTCAAGCTGACCGACCTGCTGAAGAAGTTCGACAAGACCTTCGGCGCCAGCGGCAAGGACTACGGCCGCGTGGACGGACGGCGCACGCGCGAGGACATCGATCAGCGCCGCGCCGACCGCTGGAATTTCCTGTTCATCGCGGGCATGTGGTTCCAGGACCTGTTCAACTACGATTTCCGCCGCACCGAGCGCTGCATCATCCCGTACGCGACGCAGCAGGGCGAGATCAGCTTCTGCGCGTACAACACGGGCATCGGCTGGCGGAACATCATCGAGAAGATGCACATGACGGCCACGCTCACCAAGTGGTACGAGGAGCACGGGCGTCACGAGATCTTCGCCGGCGGCAAGAAGGTCAACCTCGGCTCGACCGACCACTCGCTGGTGCTCGACGCCGACGCCGTGGCCAAGGGCCGCCAGACCGACCTGGACGAGGCCGGCGTGGCCAAGAACGCGCGCGAGGAGAAGCTCCGGGCGCGTGAGGAAGCCAAGAAGCGCGCCGAGCACGAGCGCATGGCCGCGCTCTACCGCCAGCACGTCCTCAAGGAGCCGGCTCCCGAGGTCGCGACGGGACTCCAGATCCAGGGCCTGAAGAAGGCGTCGACGGCGCCCAAGCCGGAGACGACGGTGAACTAGGAGAATTGCAGAATTGCAGAATTGCAGAATTTCACTGGTGTCATTGAAATTCCTGAAATTCCTGCAATTCTGAAATTCCTGCAATTCCGAAATTCCGCCATTGCGGTGCACCAGCATCACCGCCGGGCGCGTGGAGCCTCTGCTCCTCGCGCCCGTGCTGTTTTCCGCCCTTGTCCAAGGCGAGGCCACCGAGCGGATCGCGTGGCGCTGCGTGTCATGCGGGCGCGCATGTCGCGCATGCGCGTTGATCGGTGGCAGCCGTGGATCGACAATCCAGCCAACCCGGCGCCGATACCCTCCAGGCCATGCCGGGAAAGGAGGAGGCGTTTCCATGTCTGGTCCGCTTGCGATTGGCAGCACCGCGCCCGATTTAGAGGCCCACACCACCGAAGGTCCGATCAGCTTCCACCAATGGCTGGGGGATTCGTGGGGAGTCCTGTTCTCGCACCCGAAGGACTTCACGCCCGTCTGCACGACCGAGCTCGGCGCCGTGGCGCGACTGAAGGGCGAGTTCGACAAGCGTCACGTCAAGGTCATCGGCTTGAGCGTCGATCCGGTCGACCGGCACGAGGCGTGGGGCAAGGACATCGCCGACACGCAGGGCGTGGCGCCCAACTTCCCGATGATCGGCGACCCGGAACTGAAGATCTCCCGACTCTACGGGATGCTGCCCGCCGACGCCGGTGAGTCCTGCGAAGGCCGGACGGCTGCCGACAATCAGACGGTGCGCAACGTGTACGTCATCGGGCCCGACAAGAAGATCAAGCTGCTGCTGTGCTACCCGATGAGCGCGGGACGCAACTTCCAGGAGATCCTGCGCGTCATCGACTCGCTGCAGCTGACCGCGTCACACCGGGTGGCGACGCCGGCCGACTGGCAGCAGGGCGAGGACGTGATCATCCTCACCTCGGTGTCCGACGACGAGGCCAGGGGCCTCTATCCCGGCGGTTGGCGCACGCAGACGCCATACCTGCGCTACGTGCCGCAGCCGCAGGCCGAGTAGCGAGCGCAGGCGACGCGCGGCCATGGCACTCGAGCCGCTGACTCCCCCGCAGCGCGACGAGGTGCTCGCGTGGCTCGGCGTCCCGACGCCGAGCCGGACCCGCGCGTGGCTGGACGCCGGGCTGGCGGCGTATGCGCGGCGTGTTCCGTGGGAGAGCGCGTCGCGCATCGTGCGCCGCGCGCGGCATGCCGACGCGGACGCGTGCGTGGCAGCGCCGGCGGTGTTCTGGGAGTCCGCCATGTCGCGCGGGCTCGGCGGCACCTGCTTCGAAAGCAACGCAGCGCTCGCGGCGCTGCTCACGGCGTCGGGCATCCCGACCACGCTCACCATCAACGACATGCCGCCGACGGTCGCCTGTCACACGGCACTGCTCGCCGAAGCCGAGGGGGAGCAGTTCGTTGTCGACGCGGGTTTCCCGCTGTATGCGGCGGTGCCGCTGCCGCGCGGAGGTGAGACGCGGGAGGTCGTCACGCGGTGGGGGACCTTCTCGGCAACCGCAGTCGGGCCCGGTCGCTATCGCATCGGCCAGCATCCGCACCCGCGGCCGCTGGCGTTCGAACTAGTGAACCGTGCGGTGACGCCCCAGGCATACCTCGGAGCGATGCGGGCCGATTACGGTCCCGGCGGTCTCTTACTCGACCGCGTCATCATCAAGAAGGTCGTGCAGGGAACGACGTGGCGTTTCGCGAGCGGCGAGCGGCCGTGGGTGCTGGAGCGCTTCGCAGACGGCGTGCGCCGCACCGAGCTCCTGCCCGGCGACGTCGCTCGCACGGCCACCGCGCTGGGCGCGCACTTCGGCATCGATTGCGACGTGGTGCGGCAGGCGCTCGAGCTCGTGTCGGCCGGCATCAGTCACGAGTGAACATCATCAGGAGGGAACCGTGGCCCGAGCAGTGGCGGTGGCATGTGTGCTGGCGTGCGTGTCGTCGATCGTGCCTGCTCCTGCGAGCGCCCAGCCGGCTCCGGAGGGGTACGCGCTGGTATGGCAGGACGAGTTCGACCGTGACGGCCTGCCGGATCCGGCACGGTGGAGCTACGACGTCGGTGGCCACGGATGGGGCAACAAGGAGCCGCAGTTCTACACGGAAGGACGGCTCGAGAACGCTCGCGTCGAAGGCGGCCACCTGATCATCGAAGCGCGGAGGGAGTCGTGGCAAGGCGCGCCTTACACGTCCGCGCGGCTGGTGACCAAAGGCAGGGGCGACTGGACTTACGGCCGCATCGAGGTGAGGGCGAAGCTGCCGCGCGGGCGCGGATCGTGGCCGGCGATCTGGATGCTGGCCACGACGCAGGGACCGATGCGGTGGCCGGACGACGGCGAGATCGACATCATGGAGCACGTCGGCTTCGACCAGGGCGTGGTGCACGCCTCGGTGCACACCAAGGCGTATCACCACTCCATGGGCACGCAGAAGACCGCGACGGTCAGCGTGCCCGACGTGTCGGACGCGTTCCACGTGTACGTCCTCGACTGGGAGGCCGATCGCATCCGCGTCTTCGTGGACGACCGGCAGTACTTCCAGTTCGACAAGGAGCCGGGAGGCAAGACGGTCTGGCCCTTCGACGGACCGTTCCACCTGCTGCTCAACATCGCCGTCGGCGGCGCGTGGGGCGGGCAGAAGGGCATCGACGAATCGTCGCTGCCCTATCGGATGGACGTGGACTACGTGCGCGTCTACCAGCGGCGGCGTTGACGACCGCCCGGGCCCGCCCGGCGCGACGATCACGGCATCCCGCGCACGCGGCGGCTCAGGGCGCCGCCTCAGGACGCCGCCTCAGGACGCCGGCTCAGGGTAGGGCCCGCTCTCCGAGCGTGGCCGAATGGATCAGCGGGCCGATCCGGTCGAGCCAGATGACGGGGGCCTGGCGCTCCCGCGACGCGTCGAGATCGACGGCGAACTCCGCCACCCAGTCGTTCAGCATCTCGGGGTCGACCAGCACCTGCTGCACGCGCATCACCCGACCATCCCGTGGGGCCTCGCGGTGCGTGTGCCTGGCGTTACGCGCTTCGGGGTCGAAGCGGAGGAACCTGTGCTCGACGACGTACGCGTCGAGGGCTGCCCGCAGGTCCTCCGGTGTCGGCAGGCCCGGCTGCTCCCCGCCCGCGGAGGGCTGATCGAGCAGGCCGAGCATGCCCACGCCATCGCCGCGCGACCATGCCTTGAGCGCCGCGAAGATCCTGGCGCGCAGGGCGGCCGTGAATGCCCGCGTGTCGGCCGTGAGATCGTACGCGGCCGGCTTCCCCGGACGGGCGTCGAGGCTGGATCCGGTGCGCGCGAGCGGCACGTAGTCCGGATCGCGCATGCGCTCCCACTCGTCGGCGAGGCTCGCGTCCACGCCCTGCACGAGGGTGCGGAAGTGCCATTCCATCTCGAGCACCTCGGGCGTCTTCGCCGCATCGGGCACGGTCTGGCTGAGCACCTTGTACACGCTGGCGAGGTGGCGGAGGAGCAGGCCTTCGGACCGCTCGAGGTCGTACTCCATCACGTACGACGCAAACGACGCGTACGTCTCGTACATCTCGCGGGCGATGGACTTCGGACGGATGTTCTCCTGGCCGACCCAGGGGTGTCGGTCGGCGAACGCGTTGAAGGTGTCGTAGACGAAGTCGCGCAGCGGCTTGGGGTACTCGAGCTTCTCGAGCTCCTCCATGCGCTGCTCGTACTCCATGCGATCGGCCTTCATCTGCGCCACCGCGCGGTCCTTCACCCGATCGAGCTGCCGCCGCAGGATCAGCTCCGGGTTCTCGAGGATGGACTCGACGAGCGTCAGCACGTCGAGCGCGTGCGTGGGCGAATCGGGGTCGAGCAGCGGCAGCGTCTCGATGAGGTACAGCGACAGCGCCTGGTTCATCGAGAAGTCGTCCTGCAGGTCGACGTTGACCCGAACGCGGGCGCCGTCGCCCGTGCGCGGCACGATCTCGACGATGCCGCGGCTCAGCAAGCCACGGAACAACTGAAACGCGCGCCGACGATGCGCGGGTTTGGCGGCATCGGGCTCGTGCGACTCGCGAATCAGGCGCCGCATCGCGCCGACGCCGTCGCCGTGCCGGCTCAACACGTTCAGCAGCATGCCGTGCGTCACCTGGAATCGCGACACCAGCGGCTCGGGCGCAGCCCCGATCAGCCGCGTCAGCGTGTTCTGGTCCCAGTGCACGTAGTTGTGCTCGGGCGGTTTGCGCTTGACCACCTTCCGGCCGCTGCGCGCGGCCTTCTCGGCCAGCGCCAGGTTCTCGATCACGTGGTCGGGCGCCTGGACCACGACGAAGCCGCGGTCGTCGAAGCCCTTGCGCCCGGCACGGCCCGCGATCTGGTGGAAGTCCCGAGCGGTGAGGTGTGCGGTCTTCTGGCCGTCGTACTTGCACAGGCGCGTGAAGACGACGGTGCGGATCGGCACGTTGATGCCGGCGCCGAGCGTGTCGGTGCCGCAGATCACCTTCAGCAGGCCGGCCTGCGCGAGCTGCTCGACGAGCACGCGGTACTTGGGGAGCAGGCCCGCGTGGTGCAGCCCGATGCCGTGCCGCAGCCACTTGCGTACGCGCCCGCCGTACGGGCTCGAGAAGTCGAACGACGCGATGCGGTCGGCGATCTCCGCCTTCTGCTCGCGCGTGCAGATCGCCAGGCTCGTGAAGTCCTGGGCACTGCTCGCCGCATCGGCCTGCGTGAAGTGCACCACGTAGGCGGGCGTCCTGCCCTGATCGACGAGTTGCTCGATCGCGTGGGGCAGGGGGACCTCCGAGTAGCTGAACTCCAGCGGCACCGGCCGGACGGTGGACCTGATCGTGACCGTGGCGCGCCCGTTCAGCCGTGTCAGCGCTTCCTCGAACGGCGTGGTGTCGCCGAGCGTCGCCGACATCAGCAGGAAGCGCGTCTGCGGCATCGTCAGCAGCGGCGTCTGCCAGGCGACGCCGCGATCGCGGTCGGCGTAGTAGTGGAACTCGTCCATGACGACGTGCTGCACGTCGGCGTGCGGCCCTTCGCGCAACGCGATGTTGGAGAGCACCTCGGCGGTGCAGCAGAGGATGGGCGCCTCGCGGTTCACCGAGGCGTCGCCCGTGGACAGGCCGACGCGCTCGGGCCCGAACTCGCGGCACAGGTCCATCCACTTCTCGTTGACGAGCGCCTTGATCGGGCAGGTGTACACGGCGCGCTCGCCGCGGGCCAGCGCCTCGAAGAGCATGGCCGAGGCGACGAGCGACTTGCCCGATCCGGTGGGCGTGTTCAGGATGACGTTCTGCCCGTCGAGCAGTGCGAGCACCGCCTCCTCCTGGGCGGGGTAGAGGCTCAGGCGCCGGCTGGCGACGTGGTCGAGGAACAGGTCCAGCAGCGTATCGGTGGAGACGTCGGAGCGGGCGGGAAGGCGGTCGCCGAGCGAAACGGGCACGACTCATCTTCGCCCAGCGGCGCCCGCACGGGCGAACGCGCGAGCTGCATCGCCCCCGCCGGCTTCGGACGACGTTCCAGCTGCGTCATACGGCTTGCGGCGCGAGGGCGCGTGCGCTACCGTCGATGATCATGATCTCGACGCCTTCGCTCCGCGTGCCGTCGACGATGAACGCCAGTGCCGCCCGGCGCTGCGCATGTTGCTGTTGTTGTTGATCCCCCTCTGGTAGGGCCCGCTTTCCGAGCGTGGCCATGTCGGTAAGGCCCGCTCTCCGAGTCTGCCGTTGTCGGTAGGGCCCGCTCTCCGAGCGTGGCCATGAGTAGCTCTCCGAGCAGGCCATACCCAATCCAACGAGTCTTGATGCCGTACGCCTGGCGTGCCGGCGCATCGACGGGATCGACGCACATGCACTCTCTCGTGAAGTACTTCACTTACGCATTCATCGCGTTCGGGGCGACCAGTGCCGCGGCGCAGCCGGCACGACCCGGGGCATCGGCGACGCCATCCACCGTGGAGCAGTGGCGCGAACAGTACGAAACGACCCTGCGCGGCGAGTACGGCTGGCTGAGCGTGGCCGGCCTGACCTTCCTGCCGCCCGGCGTTCACACGGTCGGCAGCCTTGCCGGCAACGACGTGACGCTGCCGGCCGGCCATGCCCCGCTCGAGGTGGGACGGATTGTGGTCACCGACGGGGGCACGACGATGCACCTGAAGCCGGGCGTGCACGCGCTGCTCAACGGGCGGCCCGCGCCGGCGCGGTTCGCGTTGCAGACCGCGCGGCGTGGCGCCTCCGGACAGCCGCCGACACCGCCCGACAAGGTGCGCGTCGGTCGCGTGGAGTTCCACCTGCACCGCAGTGGTCCGCGGCTCGCGCTGCGCGTCCGTGATCCGGAGTCGCCGATTCGCATCGGATTCGAGGGCACTCGCTGGTTCCCGGTGAGCGAAGGCGCGAAGGTCACGGCGACGCTGGTGCCGTTTGCGGCGTCCCGCGCGGTGGCCGTCCGCAACGTGCTCGGCGACCGGGAGTCGTACCAGGCGCCGGGCCGCCTGGCGTTCACCTACGCCGGTGAGCCGGTCGAGGTGCTGGCGTTCACCGCGGGTCAGCAGCGGCTGCAGATCATCTTCCGCGACGCGACCGTCGGCCGCGAGACGTACGGCACCCGTTTCGTGTACGCCGAGCCGCAGGGCGACGGCCGATACGTCATTGACTTCAACAAGGCGTACAACCCGCCCTGCGCGTACAACCCGTACACGACGTGCCCGACGCCCCCAACCGAGAACGTACTCGCCGTGGCCATTCGCGCCGGCGAGAAGATCTACGACGGTCCGACGATGACGGCGTCGCGGTAGTTCGAGTCCACTGCGGATAGTTCGAGCCCGTCGGGCAAGGCCCGACGGCTACGCAGGACGGCCACGCCCGTCCATGCGTTGTCCTCGAACCTCTGAGGCGCACCGACGCGCCGCCGGCGCGGCCATCTCCTCACTGGGTGCGACATAATGCCGGGCCATGCGCGCGTATCGCGTCGAGCGGCCTGGCGTTGCCGGACTCGTCGACGAGCCCCCGCCGACCCCCGGTCCGGGCGAGGTGCTCGTCCGGGTGGAAGCCGTCGGCATCTGCGGGTCGGATCTCGAACTCGTTCGGGGGACGCGTGACCCGGCCTTCTGCCGCTTCCCGATCGTGCCGGGTCACGAGTGGGCGGGTGTCGTCGCCGAGTCGTCGCGGGCGCATCCCCACCTGCCGGCAGGGACGCGCGTCGTCGTCGAGGGGCATCATTACTGCGGCACCTGCGGTGCGTGTCGCGCCGGACGGACCCACCTCTGCGCCAACTACGACGAGTACGGGTTCACGCGTGACGGCGGCTATCGCGAGTACGTGGCGGCGCGGGCCGACCTGTGTCACCCGTTGCGGCGCGTCGATACGACGTACGCCGCGCTCGCCGAGCCCACGGCGTGCGCCCTCCATGCGGTGGAGCGCAGCTGCATCACCCCCGGCGACCGCGTCGCGGTCGTCGGCGCCGGTCCCATCGGACTGCTCGCGGTCGCGTGCGCAGCCGCACATCGGCCCGCGCGACTTGCCGTCGCCGACGTGCGCGACAGCACCCTGCAGGTGGCTCGCACGCTCGGCGCCACCGACACCGTCTGCGCGCCCCCCTCGGCGGTTGCCCGTGCGGTGGCCGACGCGCTGGGCGGCGCGCCCGATGTGGTGATCGAGGCGGCCGGTCATCCCCAGGCCCAGGCCGCCGCCGCGGAGCTCCTGGCCCGTGGCGGGCGCCTCACCATCCTCGGCATCGCGGGCACGGACCGCACGACGCCCTTCAACTTCGATCCACTGGTGTTCCGCGATGCCAGCGTCGAGGCCGTCTTCGCGTACCCGTCGTCGGTGTTCGGTCGCGCCGTCCGTCTCATCGACGAGGGCACGATCGACCCATCGCCACTCGTCACCCATCGCTTCCCGTTGTCGCAGGCCGCCGATGCGCTCTCGTTGCTCGAGTCGCGTCGCGAGCCGGCGATCAAGGTGTTGCTCGACCCACGAGCCTGACCCGCATGACCCTGCCTCCATCTCCTGCCGCCCGTCTGCTCGAGACTCTCGGCCTGCCGACGGGCGACGCCCACGACCTGCCTCCGTCACCGCACCGGTTCGAGGACGGCGCACACTACCGCGTCGAGATTCCCAGCGTGGAGGGTCCCCGGGTGCTCGCGGCCGTCATCGACGAGGCCGCGACGCGCGGGGTGCCAATCCATCGCGTCTCGCAGGGCTCCGGCATCATGCTGCTCTCCGACGCCGAGATCGGCGAGATGTGCGGCATGTGTCGCGACAGGCGCATGGAGCTCTCGCTCTTCGTCGGGCCGCGCGCGGCCTGGGACACGGGCGCCACGATCGTGTCACCGGCCGGGCGTTCCCTCGGTGCGCAGCTGCGCGGGCAGGACCAGGTGCGCCATGCGCTCGACGATGTGATGCGCGCCGTGGATCTCGGCGTGCGCAGTGTGCTGGTGGCCGATGTCGGGCTGCTCCGGCTGCTGCACACGGCCAAACAGGGCGGGCACCTGCCGGCCGACCTCGTCATCAAGATCAGCGTGCAGCTCGCTGCGGCTAACCCGCTGGCCGTCGCAGTGCTCGCCGACGAGGGCGCGACGACGATCAACGTGCCCACCGATCTGTCGCTCGCGCAGCTGGCTGCGATCCGAGGGCACTGCGACGTGCCGCTCGACGTCTATGTCGAGGTGCCCGACGGCTTCGGAGGCTTCGTCCGCCACTACGAGATCCCGCAGTTGATTCACGCCGTGGCGCCGGTATACGTGAAGTTCGGGCTGCGCAACGCGCCCGACATCTACCCGTCGGGGCTGCACCTCGAGGCCGCGGCGACGTTGATGGCGCGCGAGCGCGTGCGCCGTGCGGAGCTCGGTCTCGCGCTGCTGCGCCGCCAGCTCGCCGCATCCTCTGAGGACGCCGACGCGCCGATGCTGACGATGTCGCGCCTTGGCGCCGACGACGCACCCGGCGTGCCGGTGCAGCCGGGCGCGTCGACCTGAGCGAACGTGGGAACGCTGAACGTCGGAACGCCGAACGTCGGAACGCACCAGACGTGCGCTCCCATTCGTGTAGGCGTCGGACTTCGTCCGACGCTCAGTGAT
>JAEYZV010000341.1 GCA_023427865.1 Acidobacteriota bacterium | reverse complement strand
GTCCGAGGGTCAGTGATGTCCGCCCGCCGGACGAAGTCCGGCGGCTACACCTGCTGCGCCCGCGCCCGCCGGACGAAGTCCGGCAGCTGCACTACGTGGCTCGCGCCCGGCCGATCTGCCGTGTCGCCGGCTCCGAGTTGCTAGAATCTCCGGGTCGAACCCCGTGGCGCGCGACACGAATTTCGCCTACTCGTTCCTGGCCCTCCCGAAGGATCGCCGCAAAGCCATCACGGCGGTGTGGGACTTCTGCCGCGCCGTGGACGATGAGGTGGACGAACACGAGGAGCGATCGATTGCCGAGCGCCGCGCCGGATTGCAGCGCTGGCGCGAGGAGGTCGGCGCCTGCTTCGAAGGCAGGGCGCCCGCCACACCGCAGGGGCGCGCGCTGCAGGTCGTCGCGCAACGCTGGCCGGTCCAGCGCACCCATTTCGACGAGCTCATCGACGGCTGCGCCATGGACCTCGAGCCCACGCGTTTCCCGTCCTTCTCCGAGCTTCGCGCCTACTGCTACAAGGTCGCGTCGACGGTCGGCCTCATCTGCATCGAGATCTTCGGCTACGAGAACCCTGGCACGCGACAGTACGCCGAGGAGCTCGGACTGGCGCTTCAGCTCACGAACATCCTGCGCGACGTGCCTGCCGACCTCGGCCGCGGCCGTCTGTACATCCCACTCGACGAGCTCGCGGCGCACGGGGTGACCGAGGACGCACTTCGGCAGGGCCGGCTCACGCCCTCGATCGCCGCCCTGCTCGAGCGCCAGGCACAGCGCGCGCGTGACCAGTTCGCCCGCGCCGACGCCTGCCTGCCCCCGGAGGACGCCCGCCGCGTGGTCGCCGCGCGCATCATGGGCGCGATCTACCGCGACCTGCTCGCCCGCATCACGGCTCGCGAGCACGACGTGTTCTCCGAGCGCGTGCGCGTGCCGCGGCTTCGCAAGGCGCGGCTGGCCATGGCCACCTGGCTGCGGACGATGGCGTTGCCGCAGACCTCGGGCGCGCTCCGCACAGCCAAATGACTTCCCCGGATGCAATCGTCATCGGGGCTGGCTGTGCCGGCCTCGCCGCCGCCTGTGCCCTGGCCGATCGCGGTGCGCGCGTGCTCGTACTCGAGGCGCGCGGGCAACTCGGTGGCCGCGCCACGGCGTTCCTCGACAAGGAATCGGGCGAGTACGTCGACAACGGGCAGCACGTGCTCCTCGGGTGCTACCACGAGACGCGGGCGTACCTGGCGCGGGTCGGCGCGTCGGACGCCGTGCAGTTCCAGAAGCGGCTCACGTTCACGTGCGTCGACACGAATGGCGCGGTGACACGGCTCGACTGCCCGCCCTGGCGCCCGCCGTTGCACCTGGCAGGCGGCCTGCTGCGGTGGAAGGCGCTCGGGTGGGCCGATCGCGTTGCAGCGCTGCGGATGATGCGGCCGCTGCAGGCGGCACGACGTGCCGTCACGAGCGCCGCGCCGGCCCCTGTGCTTCCGGGCGAGACGGTGGCCCGCTGGCTCCAACGGCACGGGCAGACGCCCCGGCTGGTCGCGCTGTTGTGGGAACCGCTGGCCATCGCGGCGTTGAACCAGCCGATCGACAGCGTCGAAGCGGCCCCGTTCGTGCGGATTCTCGGCCAGATCTTCAGCGAGGACCCGTCGGATGCCGCGCTCGGCGTCCCCGTGCGGCCGCTGCACCAGGTATTCGGGGAACCGGCGCGGGCCTTCATCGAGTCCAAAGGAGGGCAGGTGAAGCTCGACGCGCTCTCGCGCGTCGTGCTTGCGGGCGATCGGGTGGGATACGTCGATACCCGCGGTACCTCCATCCGGGCCGACACCGTCATCGTCGCCGTGCCGTGGTTCGGGCTCGCCGGCGTGCTGCGCGGCCACGAGCAGGGTCCGCTGCGCGACCTCGTCGCCCGTGAGGCGACGCGCGCCTCGTCGTCCATCGTGTCGGTGAACCTCTGGTTGGACCGGGGGGCGCTGCCCGCACCGTTCGTGGGTCTGCCGGAGCGGAACTTCCACTGGATGTTCGACAAACGGTGGGCGTTCGGCGAGTCGGCGTCGCACGTGACGCTGGTCGCCAGCGGCGCCGACGGCATGCTGCGGCGCACGAACGAGGAGCTCGCGGACCTGGCGATCGAGGAGGCGACGCGCGCGCTTCCCGAGCTGAAACGCGCCCAGGTGGAGCGGATCCGGGTGGTTCGCGAGCCGAATGCCACGTTCTCGCTCCAGCCGGGCGAGCCGCGGCGAAGCGGGGTCGAGACGCCGGTGCGGGGCCTTCTGGTCGCTGGCGACTGGACCGACACGGGGTTGCCCGCCACCATCGAAGGGGCGGTGCTCTCCGGCCACCGGGCCGCCGCGGCGGTCGCCTGACCCGCGCGACGGGCTACAATTCGGCGGGGCTCATCGGCCCGCATTCCTTTTCAGGACCATTCATGAACGCGACAATCACGACTTCCGAGATCCATTCGTACCTTGGCGCCGAAGCCGAGGCCTTGCTGAGCTATACCGCGAAAGGTTTTCCGAAGGAGACGCTGCACCTGCCCGGGCCCGACTACATCGACCGTGTCTTCGCGCACACGGACCGGTCGCCCAGCGTGCTGCGCAACTATGCACAGATCCTGAATTCGGGGCGGCTGGCCGGCAGCGGGTACGTGTCGATCTTCCCGGTCGATCAGGGCATCGAGCACTCGGCAGGGTCGAGCTTCGCCATCAACCCGATCTACTTCGATCCCGAGAACATCGTGAAGCTCGCCTACGAGGGCGGCTGCAACTGCGTCACGTCGACGCTCGGGGTGCTCGGATCGGTGGCGCGCAAGTGGGCCCACAAGATCCCGTTCATGGTGAAGCTCAACCACAACGAGTTCCTGAGCTACCCGAACCGGTACGACCAGGTGATGTTCGCCTCGGTGGAGCAGGCCTTCGAGATGGGCGCCATCGCCGTGGGGGCCACCGTGTACTTCGGCTCCGAGGAGTCGACCCGTCAGATCCAGGAAGTGGGCCAGGCGGTCGCGCGCGCGCACGAACTCGGGCTGCTCACCGTGCTGTGGTGCTACACGCGCAACCCTGCATTCAAGACCAAGGACGTGGACTACCACGTGGCGGCCGCCCTGACCGGTCAGGCCAACCACCTCGGTGTGACAATCGAGGCCGACATCATCAAGCAGAAGATGCCG
>JAEYZV010000372.1 GCA_023427865.1 Acidobacteriota bacterium | reverse complement strand
CGGGCGAGATAGGGTAGGACCGGCTGTCCCAGCCTGGCTTCAGGAGGAAGCAATCATGAAGTTCTTCGTCGACACGGGCAACATCGCCGACATCAAGCGCCTGCATGCGATCGGCGTCATCGACGGGGTCACCACGAACCCCTCACTGATGGCCAAGGAGAAGCAGGATCCGCACGCCATCCTGAAGGAAATCTGCGACATCGTGCAGGGGCCGGTGAGCGGTGAGGTGGTGGCCACCGACTACGAGGGGATGCTGCGCGAAGGTCGCGACCTCCGCGGCATCTCGGAGCACATCGTCGTCAAGGTGCCGTTCACGCCGGCGGGGGTGCAGGCGTGCAAGACGCTGACCGAGGAGGGCACGCGGGTCAACGTCACCCTGGTGTTCTCGGCCGCGCAGGCCCTCATCGCCGCGAAGGTCGGCGCGTACTTCGTGAGCCCGTTCGTCGGGCGCCTCGACGACATCGCCACCGACGGCATGGGCCTCATCGAGGACATCGTCGAGATCTACGACAACTACGAGTTCACCACGCAGATCCTCGTGGCGAGCACGCGCAGCCCGATGCACATCGTGCAGGCCGCCAAGTTCGGCGCCGACATCTGCACCTGCCCGCCGGCGGTGATCGACTCGCTGTTCAAGCACCCGCTCACCGACATCGGGCTCGAGCGGTTCCTGAAGGACTGGGAGAAAGCGCAGCAGAAGTAGGTCATGAGCCAACAGAGCCCGTCCGCGCGCCTGGCGGCCCTCGAGCAGCGTGCTGCACTCGGGGGCGGTGCCGAGCGGATCGCCCGCCAGCACCAGGCCGGCAAGCTGACCGCGCGCGAGCGCATCGATCGCCTCTTCGATCCGGGTAGCTTCGAGGAGGTCGACAAGCTCGTCGTGCATCGATGCCGCGACTTCGGCATGGAGGCGCAGCAGGTGCCGGGCGACGGCGTCGTGTGCGGCAGCGGCCGCATCGACGGCCGCGTGGTGTACGCGTTCGCGCAGGACTTCACGGTGTTCGGCGGGTCGCTGTCGGAAACGAACGCCGCGAAGATCTGCAAGGTGATGGACCAGGCCATGAAGGTGGGTGCGCCCGTCGTCGGCCTGAACGACTCGGGCGGCGCCCGCATCCAGGAGGGCGTCGCGTCGCTTGCCGGCTACGCCGACATCTTCCTGCGCAACACGCTGGCCTCGGGCGTGGTGCCGCAGATCTCGGCCATCCTCGGCCCGTGTGCCGGCGGCGCGGTCTACTCGCCGGCGATCACCGACTTCACGATCATGACCGAGCACACGAGCTACATGTTCGTGACCGGGCCCGACGTGATCCGCACCGTCACGCACGAGGAAGTCACGAAGGAGGAGCTCGGCGGCGCGATGACGCACAACGCGCGCAGTGGCGTTGCCCACTTCGCGGTGCCCGACGACGAGGCGGCGCTCGCGACCGTGCGCGAGCTGCTCTCGTACCTGCCGTCCAACAACCTCGACGATCCGCCGTTCCTGCCGACGCCGGACTCGCCCGATCGCGAAGTGCCGGAACTCGACACCCTGGTACCCGAGTCGCCGAACCAGCCGTACGACATGCACGACGTCATCGCGGCGATCGTCGACGAGGGCCTGTTCCTCGAGGTGCAGCAGCATCACGCCCGCAACATCGTCGTCGGCTTCGCGCGCATGGGCGGCCGCTCGGTGGGCGTCGTCGCGAACCAGCCGGCGCACCTGGCCGGCACGCTGGACATCGACGCCTCGGTGAAGGGCGCGCGATTCGTACGGTTCTGTGACGCGTTCAACATCCCGCTGGTCACCTTCGAGGACGTCCCCGGTTTCCTCCCCGGTACCGTCCAGGAGTTCGGCGGCATCATCCGTCACGGCGCCAAGCTGCTGTTTGCGTACGCCGAAGCCACCGTGCCGAAGATCACCGTGATCACGCGCAAGGCGTACGGCGGCGCCTACTGCGTGATGTCGAGCAAGCACCTGCGCACCGACGTGAACCTCGCCTGGCCGACCGCCGAGATCGCGGTCATGGGGCCGGAAGGCGCGGTGAACATCCTGTACAGGCGCGAGCTCGAAGCGGCCGAGGACGCCGTGGCCGCGCGGGCGGCCAAGGTGCAGGAGTTCCGCGACGCGTTTGCGAACCCCTACGTCGCCGCGACGCGCGGGTTCGTGGACGAGGTGATTGCGCCGCGCCTGACGCGGCAGCGGATCTGCCGGGCGCTGGATCGGCTGCAGCACAAGCGCGAGGCGATGCCGCCCCGGAAGCACGGCAACATCCCGCTGTAGCCGTCGGGCCTCGCCAGGCGTTCGGTACTGTTCGCCTGCCAGGCAAGGCTGCGGCTACCAACACCAAGGCCGAAGGCCGATAGACGAAGGCCGACAGATGCCCATCGAGACCATCCTGATTGCCAACCGGGGAGAGATCGCGGTACGCATCATCCGCGCGTGCCGTGAGATGGGCATCGGCACCGTGGCGATCTACGCAGATGCCGATCGCGACGCCCGCCACGTGCGCATGGCCGATCGCGCGTTCCCGCTGGTCGGCAACGCTCCCGGCGACACCTACCTGCGCATCGACAAGATCGTCGACCTCGCGAAGCGGAGCGCCGCCGATGCGGTCCACCCGGGATACGGCTTCCTTGCCGAGAACGAGAACTTCGCGCAGGCCTGCGTCGATGCAGGACTGACGTTCATCGGGCCCCCGGCCGCCGTCATCGCGCGCATGGGCAGCAAGACGGCCGCGCGCGCGAGCGCCATTGCCGCCGGTGCGCCCGTCGTGCCGGGCACGCAGACGCCCATCGGCCCCGGCGTGAGCGATCCGGAGGTGCAGCGGCTCGCCGATGCCGTCGGCTACCCGCTCATGGTGAAGGCCGTCGCCGGTGGCGGCGGCAAGGGCATGCGTGAGGTGGCGGGCGCCGCCGGCTTGCTCGAGGCCGTCCACCGCGCCCGGTCGGAGGCGCTGTCGGCGTTCGGCGACGACGCGGTGTACTTCGAGCGGCGACTGCGTCGCGCGAGGCACATCGAGATCCAGTTGCTGGCCGACCATCACGGCACCGTGGTCCCGTTCGTGGAGCGCGAGTGTTCCGTGCAGCGCCGCCACCAGAAGGTGATCGAGGAGTCGCCCGCGGTCCGCATGCCGCCCGACCTGCGCCGTCGGATGGCCGAGGCCGCCGCCTCCATCGCCCGCACCGTCGGCTACACGAATGCCGGCACGATCGAGTTCCTCGTGGACGACGAGGACCGGTTCCACTTCCTCGAGATGAACACGCGGCTGCAGGTGGAGCACCCGGTGACCGAGATGGTCACCGGCGTGGACCTCGTGCAGTGGCAGATCCGCATCGCGCGCGGCGAGCCGCTGACGGTGTCGCCGGACCAGGCGCTCACGCCGCGCGGCCATGCCATCGAGTGCCGCGTCTATGCCGAGGATCCGGACCGGCAGTTCATGCCGCAGCCCGGCCGCATCACCGGACTCACGGTGCCGGGCGGCCCGGGGGTGCGCGACGACAGCGGCGTCGAGGCCGGCTTCGAGGTGCCCATCTACTACGACTCGATGATCTCGAAGCTCGTGGCGTGGGGCGAGGATCGCGAGCAGGCGCGTCGCCGCATGCTGCGCGCCATCAGCGAGTACCACGTCGGCGGCATCCCGACGACCCTGCCCTTCTTCCGGTGGATGCTCGAGCAGCCGGCCTTCGTCGCGGGCGACATCGACACGACCACGCTCGACGCCGAGCTGGCCAGGCGGGCCGGCGAGCCGTTCCTGGCTGTCGAGGACCACCACCGCCGTGTTGCCCTGCTCGCGGTGGCCGCCTCGTCTTTCGCGGCTGCACGCAAGGCGGGGCACCCGGCTCGTGCCACCCTGGCGCGCCCGGCGCGGTCGGGGTGGGGTGCCGCGGCAAGGCAGGCCGCCATCCGCAAGTAGAATTGCGGTTTGGCCATGCGCCTCCACATCGAGCAGGCGGGACGGATCCGGCAGGTGACCGTGACGTCCGGGCAGGAACCCGGGACGCTCCAGGTGCACGTGGACGACGAGGTGGTACCGGTCGAGGTGCGCGATCTCGGCCACGGCCGCCTCAGCCTGCGCCTCACCGACGGCTCGATGCACGACATCGTCGTCGAAACGGAGGCGGCCCCGGGGCACCGCGTGGTGCACCTGCAGGGGCGCCGCCTGAACACCACCGTCAGCACGCGGGTCCGGCGTGGTGCCGCCTCGGGCACGGCCGGGAACGGCCCCCTGTGCCTGGTCGCGCCCATGCCAGGCAAGGTCGTCCGCGTGCCCGTGCAGGCTGGTGATGCGGTGGACGCACGCCAACCGGTGGTGGTCATCGAAGCGATGAAGATGGAGAACGCGCTCGCGGCGGGTCGCGCCGGCATCGTCCGCGAGGTGCTGGTGCAGGAGGGCATGTCGGTGGAAGCCGGACGCCCGCTCGTGGTCGTGGAGTGAGCGTGCCCCAGGATCCACCCCAATCGCCGCCCGACGTCGAGGTGCCGCCCGCCGGCAATGCGCCTCCGCCAGTGCGCACCGAACCGGGCCCCCCGCCCCGCCTGCGCGGGCGCCGTCGCCGGCTCGCGCTGCGCTTCGGCAAATGGACGTCGGCGCTGTTTGTCGCCGCCGTGGCAGCCGCGCTCGTCTCGGTGCTCGCCATCGACCTCGGGCCGAGTCTGCGAGGACTCGCGGAGCGCGAGGGCAGCAAGCGGCTGCAGCGCCCGCTGCACATCGGGCAACTCTCGGTGCGGCTGCTGCGCGGCGAGTTCGTCGTCGACGACCTCCGCATCGACGGGCTCGCCCCGACCGACGTGCCCTTCTTCACGGCCGAACGCATCACGGTCGGCCTGCCGTGGTGGTCGATCGTCAGCGGCGAGCTGGTCATCGAGGACGTCTCGATGCGCGACTGGACGATGACCATCGAGACGTTCGCCAACGGGCGGCACAACTTCCCGAAGATCAACCTGCCCAAGTCGTCCGGCCCGAGGCGGTTCGTCACCACGCTGCGGGAGTTCACCGGCACGCGGGGCCGCGTCCAGTTCATCGATCACGTCACGCCCTGGAGCGTCGACGCGCGCAACCTCGAGCTCACGATCGCCAAGAGCGACCGCTACCGTGGCACCGTCCGGTTCCGCGATGGCGTCATCCAGATCCAGCAGTTCGAGCCGATGTGGGCGCACCTGCGGAGCGACTTCCTCATCGACGGCGGGCGCGTCACCCTTCCCCGCATCGACCTGGAAGCCGACGGGTCGACGTCTGTCGTGCGTGGTGACGTCAACGTCGGGCGCTGGCCCGAGCAGACCTACGAGATCCTGGAGTCCACGGTGGACTTCCCCCGCATGAAGGAGCTGTTCTTCGCGGGCCACGACTTCACGCTCGGCGGCACGGGACGGTTCACGGGCCGCTTCTCGCTGGCCAGGGACTTCCGCGAGTTGCAGGGGCGGTTCACGAGCCCGCAGGCCCAGCTCAACGCGTTCTCGTTCGACGACCTGCGGGGTGCGCTGATCTGGACGCGCAGTCGTTTCGAGGTCACCGAGTCGACGATGGGGTTTGCGGGCGGACAGCTGGCCTTGCACTACCGATACGCGCCACTCGGGGCGAGCACGCCGGCGCACCAGCGCCTGGACGCCCGCTATGCCGGAGTGGATCTCGAGCAGGTCTCGCGCATCGTCGCGCTCGACGGCATGCAGGTCGCGGGTCGTGCCGATGGCCGGCACCTGCTCGACTTCCCGTCAGGGCGGTTCGATCTCCGGACTGGCACGGGCGAGGTCATCGTCAGTGCGCCCGATAGCGGCCGGCGCATGCAGGGACGCGAGCTGATCGACCTTGCCCTGGACGACCGCCTGCCGGCGCCGCTCGATCGCGAGGCGCCACTCGGCCGCGTGCCGATCGAGGCCGAGCTCCGCTATGCCTACGAAGGTGCACGCATCGACGTCACGCGCAGCTACGTGGCCACGCCCGAGACGTATGTCGAGTTCAGCGGTCGGACGTCGTCCGGCGATGCGTCGGATTTCGCGTTCCGCGTGACGAGCCGTGACTGGCAGGAGAGCGACAAGCTGCTCTCGGGGATCATGACGGCGGCCGGCGCGCGCACGCGGCCGGTTGCCGTGGGCGGCTCGGGCACGTTCGACGGCCGCATGACCGGCCGGTTCAGGGCGCCGCGCATCGAGGGGCAGTTCCACGGCCGCAACCTGCGCGGCTGGGACGTGACGTGGGGCAGTGGCCGGACCGCGCTCGTCATCGAGAACAGCTACGTCGACATCGCCGACGCCGAGATCGAGAAGGGCGACGCCCGCATGCGCGTGGCCGGACGGTTCTCGCTCGGGTTCCCACGGCGCGACGGCGGCGAGGAGATCCGCGCGCGCATCCAGCTGTTCGACTGGCCGCTCACCGACCTGCGGCAGGCGTTCTCGCTCGACGACTATCCGCTCGACGGCCCGCTGTCGGGCGACTTCCAGTTGCAGGGTGACTACCGCGGACCGGTCGGGTTCGGGCGGCTCCGCCTGACCGGCGGCGTGGCGTACGACGAGCCCTTCGACACCGCGACGTCCGCGCTCCGCTTCGATGGCGACGGCGTGCACCTGGACGACATCGTCATCGCCAAATCGGGCGGACACGTCAACGGCTCGGCGTACGTGGCCTGGGCCGGGACGTACCGCTTCAGGGTGGACGGCCGGGCCATTCCCGTCCAGAGCGTTCGTGCGCTCACCTGGGAAGGCGTGCCCCTGACGGGATCGCTGCGGCTCGTGGCGCAGGGCGAGGCGACGTTCGCGCAGCCCCGCTACGACGTGCAGGCGGCGATCGACGACCTGTATGTCGGCGAGGAGGGCATCGGGCAACTCACCGCGCAACTGTCCATCCGCGAGCGGCAGATGTTCATCGACGCGATCGAGATGGCGTCGTCACGGCTTGCCGTGTCGGGCACAGGCCGCCTGCCCTTCGACGACGATGCGGATGCCGACATCACGCTGACGTTCGCCAACACGTCGCTGGATCCGTACATCCGGGTGTTTGCGCCGACCTTCTCGCCGTTCACGACCGTCGTCGGCTCCGGAACGATGCGGCTCGTCGGGCCCTTCAACGATGCCTCGCGGCTGCAGGGTGACCTGCGCGTCGACGCGCTGCGCCTGCAGCTGATCGACTACGGGCTGCGCAACGACGGGCCGCTGCGCCTGGCGCTCGGCGACGGCCGTCTGCTGATCGATCGCATGCGGCTCGTCGGCGACGGCACCAGCCTCGAGATCGCCGGCGACATGCGGCTCGACACCGAGCGGATGAGCATCCGCCTGCTCGGCGACGCGAACCTCGGCCTGCTGCAGGGCGCGCTGCAGGACGTGCGCGCGTCGGGTGCGGCCGAGGTGTCGGCCGAGATCAGCGGGCCCTGGCGTGCCCCGGTCGTCGGCGGCAGCGCGCTCATCACCGACGGACGCCTGCGTTATGGCGGCCTGCCGCACTCGCTCGAGTCGATCAATGGCACGGTGCGATTCGACACGGGCGGCGCGTCGCTCGAAGGCGTCACCGCGCGGCTCGGTGGCGGGCCCGTGAGGTTCGGCGGCCGCGTCACCTTCGCCGGCCTCACGCCGAGCGAGTTCAACATCACGGCGACCGGCTACGAGATGCGCATCCGCTACCCGGAGGGCTTCCGCTCGATCGTCGATGCCGACATCGCGCTGCGGGGCCCCGTGGCGCAGCCGACGCTGAGTGGCACCGTGCAGGTGCGCGATGCCGTGCTCACGCGCAGCCTGGACACGAGCGGCACCGGCGTATTCGGGATGGGCGGCACTGGCGTCACGAGCGGCGTGGCGACGACGGCCGACACCGGCTACCCGTTGCGGTTCGACATCCGCGTCGAGGCGCCGTCGACGCTGCGCATTGCCAACAATGCCGCCCGACTCGTGTCGAGCGCCGAGTTCACGCTGCGGGGCACGTACGATCGCCCGCAGCTGTTCGGGCGCGCCGAGATCGAGCGCGGGGAAGTGTTCTTCGAGGGCAAGCGCTACAACGTCCGTCGAGGCGTCGTCGACTTCTCGAACCCGACCCGCATCGAACCGTTCTTCGACATCGAGGCCGAGACGCGGGCCCAGGTGCCCGGGCAGATCTACAACGTCACGTTCCGCGTCTCGGGGACGCCGGACCGTTTCGTGTTCGACCTGACGTCGGATCCGCCGCTCAACGCCGTCGACATCATGGCGCTGCTGTTCGGCGACGTGCGCGATCCGGTCAACGCCGAACTGCGCGCGCTCCGCGCCCCGAACCAGACCGAGCAGGACCTCATCGCCGCACGCGCGGCCCGCCTGCTCGCAAGCCCGATCTCGCAGAACGTGAGCCGCGTCGCCGAGCAGGCGCTCGGCGTCGACTCGGTGCAGATCACGCCCTCGCTGGCCAACTTCGGCCAGCAGTCGTCGCGGCTCAATCCCGGTGCACGCCTCACCATCGGCAAGCGGATCAGCGAGCGGCTCTATCTCACGTACGCGCAGCTGCTCACCTCCGAGCAGCGCGACCAGCTGATTCTGCTGGAGTTCACGCAGAGCGACCGGCTGTCCTGGATCGTGTCGCAGAACGAGGACGACACGTACGCCATCGACGTGCGCGTGCGTCACATCTTCTGATGGCGAGACGCCTGGCCTTCGTGCTCGTGGCGCTGCTGGTGATCGGCGCGCGCGGTGCCGACGCGCAGCTCGAGACGCGCGAACCGGCATCGGCGCCCGCGGCCTCCGGCGCACAGCGGGCCTCGCCCGGCGACCTGCAGGGGCGGCAGGTCACGGCGGTGCAGGTCGTGCTCGATGGCGCAACCATCGACGACCCGGACGTGACGCGCCTGCTCGACGTCCGGGCCGGGCGCCCACTCGAACCCGCCAACGTCCGATCGACGATCGAGCACCTCGTGCACCTCGGCCGCTTCGCCACCATCGACGTCCTGGCCGAACCGGTTGCCGACGGCGTCCGCCTTCGGGTGGAACTCACATCGGCGCAACGTATCGGGGACGTGGAGGTGGAACGGAGCCTGCGCGCCTTCGGCGGCGAGATCGAGCGTGCGGTCCGCGACCGTTTCGGCGCCGGTGCGCTCGCCACCCGTGCGGGCGAGGCGGCCGCGATCGCGCAGGACGTGCTCGGCGAGCACGGGCACCTCCGCCCCGAGTTGTCGACGCGAGTCGTCGCCACCGACCGGCGCGAGGTCGTGACGCTCGTCGTCGCGGGCGATCCCGGTCCGCGATGGCACCTCGGCCGGGTGACGCTGACGGGCCTGCCGGACGGCGAACAGGCGGCGGCCCTCACCGCGCTCGACCTGGCCCCGGGGATGCCGTACGACGTCGGCGAGATCGACGCGCGGGTGCAGCGCTACACCGAGCAGTTGCGTGCGGCCGGCTACTACGAGGCCGTCGTCCGGACCACACCGGTGCCGGGACAGGGGCAG
>JAEYZV010000316.1 GCA_023427865.1 Acidobacteriota bacterium | reverse complement strand
CGGTCGCCGTTGCCGGGCCGGAACGACGTGCCGATGGGGCGGCCGTGTTCGCGTCCCTCGCTGATGAAGCCGATGCGCTCGTAGCCGGTGCCCGGCCGCTTCGGCAGGTGCTCCTCGCAGACCTCGGGAAGGACACGCCAGATCCAGTACGGCAGTCCCGAGTTCTCCTCGGCGCCGATCGATCCGTACTTGAAGTGCTCGACGATGTCGGGGAACGAGGTTGCGTCGGGCCTCGAGGGGCCGGCAGCGCGCAGGCACACGGTGGCCGCGAGCAGCAACGTCGCGGCGATGGTCGTGCGACGCGGCGAGCGCCCGAAGGCCGGGCTCGGCGAGCCCGCCCGATCCCGACGCGGTGGGTGATGCGGAGTCATGGCCGTCACACGAAGGGCGCCGGGTCGAAGACCGACATGATCTGCGTCACCATCGCCTCGTGCGACGGGAACCGGGTCACGTCGTAGCAACCCAGCGGGTTCTCGACGGCGTTCACGAGACAGCGGTTGCAGTACGTGCAGGGCACCGCCGGACGGCCGAAGCCTGCGGCGAACTGCTGCACGAGATCGTTGTTGGCGATGAGTGGCCGGGCGATGGTCACTGCGTCGCAGAACTCCTGCCGGATCGCTTCCCGGATGATCTCGGCGGTCTGGAAGCCGCCCGTGCATAGCACCGGCACGCCCACCACAGCCTTTATCGCCTTCGCCGCGGGAAGGTTGATGCCCTCGATGCGCTCGCCCCGGGCCTCGCGCCATCGGCGCTCGAACAACCGCTGCGTGGGCTCGAACCGGAACAGCAGGTAGTTGCGCAGCGCGAGACTGCCGCTCGAGAGGAGCTGGTCGTACGTCTTGACGAGCTCGTCGACGGGGAAGTCCCCGGCCGGGTTACGCGGATGCGGGAAGTACGATCCCGTCGACACGTGGATGGCGTCCACGCCAGCCTCGTCGAGCCACCGGCACACCTGCACGGTGTCGGCGAGCGTGTTGCCCGGCTTCTCGTCGTTGTCGATGGCGTCGTTGTGGTCCTCGGCGCTGATCTTCACCTGCAGATGGAAGTCGGCACCCACCTCGTGGCGAATCGCCGCCACGACCTCGAGCAGGAACCGGGCGCGCTGCGCGAGCGGGCCTCCGTACGCGTCGGTGCGATCGTTGATCGCCGAGCTCAGGAACTGGGTGAACAGGTACCCGTTGGCCGCGTGCAGTTCGACGCCATCCAGTCCCGCCTGCTTCGCACGCCGCGCGCCGGCGGCAAACGCCGCGACGGTTTCGTCGATGTCGGCCTGGGTCATCGCACGGCACCGGAAGCCGTGCAGCGGCTCGTCGCGATCGGTCGCGCTCCACGCCTCGTCGTACTCGAAGCCCGGGATGTCGCGCTGCCGTCCCGCGTGCGAGAGCTGCAGGATGAAACGGCAGTCGTACGCGTGCACGGCGTCGCCGAGGGCCCGCCAGAACGGGATGCACTCGTCGCGATGGATCGTCGCGTAGTTGGGCACGATGCGCCCGCGGATCGTGACCGGCACGAACGAGGAGATGATCGCGCCGACGCCGCCGCGCGCGAACTTCGTCTCCCAGTTGATGCGGGCCTGCGTGCCGGAGCCGTCGTAGTTGTCGAAGCGTCCCGACACGTTGGACCGGAGAATCCGGTTCTTCACCGTCAGGTTGCGGAACGTCAACGGCTCGAAGATGGGATCGGGTGTCGGCATGATGATCCTGTGGAGATGCACGCCTCGGCGACGCGCATCTGCCACCCCGCGGAGATCTACAGGCGCTTCAGATAGGCAATCAGCGCGCGCTTGTCCTCGTCGGGCAGCTGCGCGCCGAACGTGTGCCCCCGATCCAGCACGAAGTCGGGCGCCACGTTGTTGTCGATGAAGTTGCGGTAGAGCGTCTCGTCCGAGAGCAGGTTCAGCACGAGCTGCGTGCGAAGGAACCGCGGGATGAGGCGCGGGTCGACGCGCGCGATCAGGTCCACCGGCGTGCCCGCAGGGACCTGCACGGGCCTGTCGCGGCCGGTGATCCTCAGTTCACTGGGCACGCTCGTGACGATGATCGACTGAACGCCGAGTCGCTTCTCGGGCCAGAGGAGCTTCTCGACGGCGTCGTTGAACGCCGCCATGCGGCCCGCCACCGACGGATCCTTCACGTACGTGCCGAGCGCGTTGTTGTGAAGGTACGGCGCCGTGGCCCACATCGACACGAGCGAGGGCGTCCGGTAGTACCCCCCCGACTTGATCGTGAGCTTCAGCGGCTTGTCCGGCTTCAACGGGTTGTACAGGTTCGCGATTTCACCCGTGGCCGGCAGCCGCTTGTACGTCTCGGACGAGAACTCCTCCCACACCTGCCCCTTCTGCGCGTTGGTGCCCATCGCTCGCGCGACGTTCGTGCCGAGCTCCTTCACCGAGTAGCGACGGTCGTCGGAGAGGTAGTTGTCGACGAGGAAGTCCGGCGACGCCACCGCCTGCTCGAACCACGCGCGGCGCGCCGCGACATCGGCCAGCGGCGTCGGCGGTTGCTTGCTCGAATGGCAGCGCGCACACTCGGCGGCGAACACCTGAGCGCCCTGCCGCACGTCACGCTCGGGTTCGTTGAGGTGACGCTCGCCCTCCGGCGCGTCGGCCAGGTGCATCGGACCGATCGTCTTCAGGAACGCCTCCGCCGCTTCCATTCGCGCCTCGGTGGCCCGCCAGTCCTCGCACGTCTGACGTGCCGTGGCCATGCGGAACGGTTGCTGCGGCGTCAGGCCGGTCACTGCGTCGTGCAGCGGCAGCCACTGGTCGGCGCACATGCCGATGTTCACGTAGACCCGCAGCGACGCCCCGGCGACGCCCACCGAATCGGCGCCGTCCTTGAGGATGTGGTGCACCGCCCGCTCGCTGCCGTCGGGCATGATCTCGACCTCGGTCGGGCGGTGGGCGAGCAGGAATATCGCGTTGATGTTGCTCGGGTTGTGGATGTGGTCGGTGGCGAAGCGTGACGTGTCTGACGTCCCGGGCGGCTGTCGGTTGCCGAGGTGCCACCTGAAGTCCGTGGGCGACATCTTCAGGTTGAACAGCCGACCTTCCTCCCAGTACTGGTTGCCGATCGCACCCGCGAGCTCGCTCCACCTCGGCCGCTCCGGATCGACCGGCGGCCTCAGGGGGTTGAACCCGACGTGGCAGAAGCCGCACGCCATGCCGATGAGGTAAGGCGGCTGCATGCCTTTCGGGTGCGTCCGGTACTTCTCCGCATCCCAGTTGGCGCGATCGAAGTTCGGGTTGTCGAACCTGCGCAGCCCGACAATGCCCGCCGGCTCCCCGAACTCGGCCGGCAGGTCGTCCTTCGGGCAG
>JAEYZV010000306.1 GCA_023427865.1 Acidobacteriota bacterium | reverse complement strand
TGTCCCTTGTTGAGTCGTTTCACGGAGTCACCAGTGCGGATTCGCTTCTCCCTCCTCGTTCTGAGCATCACCCTTGCCGCGCCGGCGTTGGCCCAGGATCAGGCCACGCTGAAGAGAGCCTTCGAAGGCCGGGAAGTCACCGTCCTGATGGACATGCCGGCCACCCACAAGGGTGTCGACCTGCACCTGCAGCGTGAACCCGAGCTCGACTTCGGCGACTACGCGTATCGCACGAAGACGTACGGCATCGCGCTGCGCAAGGAAGACCGCGTGATGATCACGACGGTCAAGGTGAACAAGAAGAACATCGAGCTTCACCTCGGCGGCGGCGGGTACGGCACCTGGGCCGACGACAGCGGCAACGTCTCTGCCGACTACGTCGGAAAGTCACGGCGCGAGCAGGACCTCGAGAAGGAGCGCAAGCGGACCACGGACGAGCGGCGGAAGCGCCAGATCGACCGGGAGCTCGGCTACCTGCGGGACGAGCGCAACCGCGAACAGCGCGCCGCCCAGCGCGAGGCGGAAGCGCTCTCGGCGATCAAGAAGAGCGAGATTGCCGTCAAGCGCCTCGACGGCGGCTCCAGGTTCAACATCTGGTACGAGGACAAGCGCCTCGAGCGGTGGGCGCCGACGCCGGAGGAACTGATGTACTCGCTCGCGAAGTACCTCGACTTCGGTGCCAACGGCGACGGCATCCCCGGCGTGAGCCGTGGCACGGCCGGCAACCGATGGACGAGCACGAACGGGCGGCCGGCCAGCGGCCGTCAGGAAGACGTCGAGACCGCGGCGTTGTCGCTGAAGCGGGGCATGAGCACCGAAGAGGTGCACGACCTGCTCGGGCGCCCGACGCGCCGCCGGACCAGCACGCAGGGCGAGTTCGAGTCGATCGTCGAGACGTGGGAGACGACCGACAGCGTGACCGACGTCACCTTCGTCGCTGGCGTCGTGGTGAAGTTCACGTCCAGCAGCAAGTAGGCGGCGGCCTAGCCCCGCCGAAGCCCTTGGCGAAGGCGGGCCCTACCGGGTGGCGACTGCCGCCGGTGGTTCGCTCCAGCCACCGCCAAGCGCGCGGTACATGTTCACCAATGTCGCTCCGCGCGCCAGGCGTACGGCAATCAGCCCCTGCTGCGCCTGATAGAGCTGTCGCTGCGCATCGAGCACCGGCAGGAAGCTGTCGACGCCACCCTTGAACCGCGCCTCGGCCAGCCGCAGGCCTTCGCTGGCGGCCGTCGTCAGCGCCTGCTGCGCGGCGATCTGCTCGTCGATCGTCGCGCGCACGGCGAGCGCATCGGCCACTTCGCGAAACGCCGCCTGGATCGTGCGCTCGTAGGTGGCGACCGCCAGGTCGCGGTCCACCTGCGCGACGTCCAGGTTCGCCCTGTTCCGCCCGGCATTGAATATCGGCATCACCACCTGCGGCACGAAGCTCCAGGCCCCCGTGCCGGCCGTGAACAGCGCGTCGAGCGCCCGGCTGGTGGTTCCCGTCGATCCGGTCAGGCCGATGGTCGGGAAGAAGTTCGCGCGTGCCGCGCCGATGTTCGCGTAAGCGGAACGCAACCGGTGTTCGGCGCTCAGGATGTCGGGTCGCCGCTGCAGCAGCTCGGACGGCAATCCCGCAGGGACGTCCTTCATCGCCGAAGCGGCATCGAGCACGCGGGTTGGCAGGTGCGCATCGGCAACCGTCGCACCCACGACGAGATCGAGCGCGTTCCGATCCTGCGACAACAGCGTCGTGAACCGGGCGACGTCGGCGCGTGCCGATTCGACCGTGGTCTCGGCCTGGCGCACGTCGAGCGCCGAAGAGATGCCGGCTTCGAAGCGCTGCCGCGTGAGGTCCAGCGCCGTCCGCTGCAGCTTCAGGGTGTCCTCGGCCAGGGCGAGGCGCTCGGAGTCGGCGGCGTACGTGAGGTACGCCTGCGCCACCTCCGACACGAGGCCGATCTGCACTGCGCGCCGCGCCTGCTCGGTGGCGAGGTAGGTCTGCAGGGCCGCGTCGTTGAGACTGCGGATGCGCCCGAACACGTCCACTTCGTACCCGCTCACGCCGACGTTGGCCGAGTACTGTTCGGCGTTGAAGGCGCCACCCGCGCCGCCGAACACGCCCTCGGGAATCCGCTGGCGCACGGCAGTCGCCGTGGCGTTGACCGTCGGAAACAGCGCCGCCCGCTGGATGCGGTAGAGGGCACGCGCGCGATCGATGTTCAGCACCGCGATCTGCAGGTTGCGGTTGTTCTCGATCGCCTGGCCGACGAGGGCCCGGAGCCGCTCGTCGCCGAAGAACTCCTGCCAGGGGATGTCGCCAGCCGCACGCGTCTCGGTGGCGTCTGCGGCCTCGCGGTACGCGTCGGGAATGGGCGCAACCGGCTGCGCGTACTCCGGCGCCATGGTCCGGCAGCCAGCCAGCAGCACGCCGGCCAGTATCGGCACGGCCATCACTACTCGATTCACGACGGGGATCCTTCCTGCGCAGGGAGATCGTCGGCCGGGATCGCCAGCCGTTCCTCGGCATGCACGCGGCGTCGCGAGAACAGCTGCCGCACGACGACGAAGAAGACGGGCACCAGGAGGACGCCGAGGAACGTCGCTGCGAGGACGCCGCCGAGCACGCCCGTGCCGATCGCGTTCTGCGCGCCCGAGCCGGCGCCGTTTGCCAGCACCAGCGGGAGCACGCCCAGCCCGAACGCCAGCGACGTCATCAGGATGGGGCGCAGGCGCTGCCGCGACGCCTCGAGCGTCGCCGCCAGCAGGTCGCGTCCGCTTTCCTCGAGGTCACGCGCGAACTCCTCGATGAGAATCGCGTTCTTGGCCGACAACCCGATCGTCGTCAACAGACCGACCTGGAAGTAGACGTCGTTGGACAGCCCTCGCCCGGTGGCGGCAATCACCGCACCGAGGACGCCGAGCGGCACGAGGAGCATCACCGAGAACGGGATCGACCAGCTCTCGTAGAGCGCCGCGAGCGACAGGAACACGACCAGCAGCGAGATCGCATAGAGCGCCGGTGCCTGTGAGCCCGAGAGCCGCTCCTGGTACGACAGCCCCGACCACTCGTAGCCGATGCCCGCCGGCAGCTTCGCGGCGATCTCCTCGACGGCCTCCATCGCCTCGCCGGAGCTGTAGCCCGGCTTGGGCGCACCGAGCAGCTCCACCGACGGCACGTCGTTGAAGCGCTCGAGCCGCGGCGACCCGAACGTCCACCTGCCCGTCGCAAACGACGAGAACGGCACCATCTCGCCGCTCGCATTGCGCGCGTACCAGAGGTTCAGGTGCTCGGGCAGCATGCGATACGGCGCGTCGGCCTGCATGAACACGCGCTTGACGCGGCCCCGGTCGATGAAGTCGTTGACGTAGGCGCTGCCCCAGGCGCTCGACAGCGTGTCGTTGATCGACGCCACGGTCAGCCCGACGGCGCCCGCGCGCTCCGTATTCACCTGGATCTCGTACTGCGGCGTGTCCTCGAGGCCGTTCGGGCGTACGCCGGTCAGCACCGGGTGCTGCGCCGCCATCCCGAGGAACTGGTTGC
The DNA here is from genome assembly GCA_023427865.1 of Acidobacteriota bacterium. Taxonomy (GTDB): domain Bacteria; phylum Acidobacteriota; class Vicinamibacteria; order Vicinamibacterales; family Vicinamibacteraceae; genus Luteitalea. The sequence goes on along the minus strand of JAEYZV010000306.1, from coordinate 2,092 downwards.
GAGCCTCCATCAGCTTCTCGTGGCCGAGACCATTCCGGTCCTGCAGCTGCACGGTGAAACCGGTGGCGTTGCCGAGTTCGGTCACCGCCGGCGGCGCGAACGCGAAGACCATCGCCTCGCGAATCTGCGAGAACGCGGCCATCGCGCGGCCCGCCACCGCGAGCACCTTCTCGTCGTCGTCCTGGCGCTCGTCCCAGTCCTTGAGACGCACGAAGGCCATGCCCATGTTCTGGCCGCGTCCGGCGAAGCTGAATCCCGTCACCGCGAACAGCGACTGCACCGTGTCCTTCTCGTTGGTGAGGTAGTGCTGCTCGACCTTCTTCATGACCTCGAGCGTCTGCTGCTGCGTGGCTCCGGCCGGCAGCTGCACCTGCGTGAACATCACGCCCTGGTCCTCGTCGGGCAAAAACGCGGTCGGCAGCCGCAGGAACAGCGCGCCCATGAGGACGATCAGCACGGCGTACACGGCCATCGCCGGCGCCAGCCGCCGAATCAACCGGCCGACCACCGACTGGTACGTGGCGGTACCGCGATCGAACGTCCGGTTGAACCATCCGAACGGACCGCGCTGGGTCATGCCGTGGCCCTTCTCGACGGGCTTGAGGATCGTGGCGCAGAGTGCCGGCGTCAGCACGAGGGCGACGATCACCGAGAGCACCATCGACGAGACGATGGTGATCGAGAACTGGCGGTAGATGACGCCGGTGGATCCCCCGAAGAAGCTCATGGGCACGAACACCGCCGACAGCACGAGCGCGATGCCGATCAGCGCCCCCGTGATCTGGTCCATGCTCCTGCGCGTGGCCTCCTTGGGCGGCAGGCCCTCCTCGCTCATCACGCGCTCGACGTTCTCGACGACGACGATCGCGTCGTCCACGAGCAGGCCGATGGCCAGCACCATGCCGAACATCGTCAGGGTGTTGATGCTAAACCCGAACGCCGACAGCACGGCGAACGTGCCGAGCAGCACCACCGGCACCGCGAGCGTCGGGATCAGCGTCGCCCGGAAGTTCTGCAGGAACACGTACATGACGATGAACACCAGCACGATCGCCTCGGCGAGCGTCTTGACGACTTCCTCGATCGAGATGCGCACGAACGGCGTGGTGTCGAAGGCGACGACCGCCTCGAGTCCCGGCGGGAAATACTGCCGCTGGCCGTCGACGACTGCGCGCACCCGGTTGGCGGTTTCCAGCGCGTTGGCGCCGGTGGCCAGCTGCACGGCGATGCCCGATGAAGGGTTGCCGTTGAAGCGCGAGAAGATGTCGTAGTTCTCGCTCCCGAGTTCGACGCGGGCGACGTCCTCGAGCCGCACCACGGCCCCGCCAGGGTCGCTGCGCAGCACGATCTGCTCGAACTGTTCGGGCCGCTGCAGCCGGCTCTGGGCCGTAATCGTCGCGTTGAGCGACTGGCCCTCGACGGCGGGCGCGGCACCGAGCTGGCCGGCCGACACCTGGGCGTTCTGCGCGACGATGGCCGCGCGCACGTCTCCCGGCGTGAGGCGGTAGTTCTGCAGCTTGTGCGGATCGAGCCAGATCCGCATGGCGTACTGCGAGCCGAACACGATCACGCTGCCGACCCCCTGCACGCGGCTGATCGGGTCCTGCATGCTCGCCGCCACGTAGTCGGAGATGTCGGTCGCCGTCATGCGGCCATCGGTGCTCACAAAGCCGATGACCATGAGCATGTTGCTGCGCGCCTTGGACACCTGCACGCCCTGGCGCTGGACCTCCTGGGGCAACAGCGGCAGCGCCAGCTGCAGCTTGTTCTGCACCTGCACCTGCGCGATGTCGGGATCGGCCGCCGGGTCGAAGGTCAACGTCATCGACACCGTGCCCGAACTGTCGCTCGACGACGCGACGTACATCAGGTGGTCGAGGCCCTTCATGCGCTGCTCGATCACCTGCGTGACGGTGTCCTCGAGCGTGCGCGCCGAGGCGCCCGGGTAGTTCGCGTTGATGGTGATCGACGGCGGTGCGATGGCCGGGTACTGCGCCACGGGCAGGCTCACGACCGCGAGGGCGCCCGCGAGCATGATCACGATGGCGATGACCCACGCGAAGATGGGCCGATCGATGAAGAAGCGTGCCAT
>JAEYZV010000334.1 GCA_023427865.1 Acidobacteriota bacterium | reverse complement strand
AGTTCGTGCACGGTCACGCCGAAGGCGGGAATGATCACGACGTCGCCCGGGCCCAGGGGCGGCGTCGGGTCGCCGGGATCGCTCAGGAACCTGATGCCGGCCGAACGCAACTTCTCGTTGACGTGTGGGTTGTGGATGATCTCGCCGGTCAGGAAGACCCGCTGCTCGGTGAACCGCTTGCGCGCCTGGTAGGCGTAGTCCACCGCGCGGTCCACGCCATAGCAGAAGCCGAACTCGCGCGCGAGATGGATCGTGAGCCGGCCCGACTCGTAGCGGAAGTCCTGCTCGCGGATCTGCTCGACCACGGCGCTGTGGTAGTCGCGCGCCAGGTCGCCCTTGACGGCGTCCTTGAGGTCGAGGCCCTTGCGGAAAATCAGAGGTTGCACTGCACTCAGTATACGGGCGGCCTTCGTCGGCCGGCCTTCGGCCGTCGCCCACACCCCAGGCAGGGCCGCCGTCGCCGCGGTCCCTCTGCCGGTTCTGCGTCGACCTACCTTCCGCGAGCTCGGGCGTTGGCCACGCGCGGCGTCAGCTCGTCGAGCACCCGGAACTCCTTGGCCCGACTGCGGGTCAGCGCGGCATCGATCTCGACGAGCATCTGCTCGTCGGTCTCCTGCTGGATGGTGCCGCCGAGCGTCTTGCCGGTCCCGGCGTCGATGGCCGCCGGCCGCCACGTCGGCCCCTGCGGCTCACCAACGGCAGGGAGCAGCCGACCGGCGCCGACCCCGACGAGCAGGCCGCACGCGGCGGCGACCGCGACCCAGCGACGCAGCGAGGGGGGCGGCGAGCTGCGGTGGAGTGGAGCGGGGAAGGGCAGGACGCGGCCGGAATGCCCCTCGAGCCGGCGCGCGATGACGTCGAACTGGCGATCCAGTCGCGCTGGCGTGATGCGGGCCTCGACGGCGGCGAGCACGTCGCGGCGCATGTCGCCGGCATCGGCACGCAGGTTGGCGAGTCGCTCGCCGCACGGCGTGCATTGCTTCACGTGGCGCAGGTAGCGCGCGGCGAGGGCGTGCTCACCGGTCTGGAGCAGCGCGTGCAGCTCCACCAGCGATTCCTCGCTCAGGTGGGGGTATCCCCAACCGGCGAACCAACGCATGGGGCGCGTCAACATCGCAACACTCACTCGTCTCCCGTCGTCACGCGGGCGCCGAATGCCGGATCCTCCGACAACAACGACCGGAGCCGGCGCAACGCCCGGAACAGGTGCACGCGGATCGTCGTCTCGCGCAGGCCGGTCACCTCGCTGACCTCGCGCGTGCTCGCTCCCTCGATCTGGCTGAGGAGGACCACGGTGCGCTGCCGTTCCGGCAGCCGCTCGATGGCCTCCATCAGCCGTTCGCCCCGCTCGCGGCGGAGCGCCAGCGCCTCCGGTGAACTCTCGCGGGGCACTGCCACGCGGTCGAGCGGGCTGGCCTCGCCGAGGTCGTCGGCGGCAATCATCCAGCGCGCCCGGCGGCCGCGCGCCTTCACCCGGTCGAGGCAGCTGTTCACGAGGATGCGCGTGAACCAGACCTCGAACGATCGGCCGTACTCGAAGTCGCGCAGGTGCGTGTACGCCTTGACGAACGCATCCTGAACGGCTTCGTCGGCGTCGGCCGACTCGCGCAGGTAGTAGAGCGCGATGCGCGTGGCCTTGCGCTGGTGGCGCCGCACGAGCTCGCCGTAGAGGTCGCGTGCCGCGGCGCCGTCGCCGGCCGCCAGGTGCGCCTTGACGGCTGCGGCGAGATCCACGTCGCCTGGCGCGCCGACGACCGCCGAGCCCGGAGGAATCAGGCTGGCCATTCCGAGATACGTCCCCCGAGGGCGCACGCGTTTACCGACCGGTGCATGGAGCTCATCACGCTACTACGGCTAGCGGCCGTTTACAATTGCCGGCGTGGCGGTGAGCCGGCGCAGTTTCGTGCAGCACGCGGCCGCCGTTGCGAGCGTGCTGGCCGGCGGCGCCGTCGTCCGGGCGCAGCCGCGGGCCTCCGAGTTCGTGTTCGCCCGCCTCCGCTACGCCTCGGGCGACTGGGACTACAACCCCAAGGTCGCGGCCAACGTCCTCAACAGCCTCGTCGAGTACACGACGATTCCGGTGTATCGCGACGAGGTGATCATCACCGCCGACGCGCCCGACCTCCCGGCCTTCCCGTTCCTGTTCATGACCGGCCACCTGCTCGTCCGGTTCAGCGAGCGCGAGCGGGAGGGATTGCGCCGCTTCGTCGAGCACGGCGGGTTGCTTTTCTCCGACGACTGCAACCACGACGTCGACGGGCTCTACGCACGCAGCTTCGAGGGGGAGATGCGCACGACCTTCGGCCGTGCCGGCGCGATGCCGAAGCTGCCGGCGACGCACCCGCTCTACCGCTGCTTCTTCCCGTTCGACACGCCGCCGACGACGGCGCACGAGTTGAACGGGTGGGGCGACGACCTGGTCCACGACTACCTGCGCGGGGTCGAGCACGCCGGCCGACTGGGCGTGCTCTATTCCAACAAGGACTACGGCTGCGAATGGGACTACGACTGGAAGAACAAGCGCTTCCGGCGCGAGGACAACACGAAGTTCGCGGTGAACATCGCCGTGTATGCGATGACCTCGTGAGCCTGCGCGCGCACCAGGAGGCGGCGTGCGTCCCGGCCTGACCCTGTTTGTCGATGCCGACGACACCCTCTGGGAGAACAACGTCTATTTCGACTCGGTGATTTCGCGCACCGCGTCACGGCTCTCCGAATACGGCGTGCCGGCCGAGCGCACCCGCGAGGCGTTGTTGACCATCGAGCGGCAGCGCACGCGCGCCCACGGGTACGGGTCGTTGAACTTCGGGGCGTCGCTCGAAGTGCTGTGCGAGCACGTCGGCGCCGGCGAGGCGCTCGAGGACCTGCGTCCGTTCCTGCAGGCCGAGATCGCCTCGCTGCGCCGCAAGCGACTCGAGATCCTCCCCGACGTGCCCGAGACACTGGCGTACCTGCGTCGCCGCCATCGGCTCGTGCTGTTCACCAAGGGCAACCACGACGAACAGTGGGACAAGGTCGTGCGCTCCGGCCTGCGCGACCTGTTTCATCAGGTCGACGTCGTCCGCGAGAAGGACGAGGCCGCCTACCGCGATGCTTCGGATCGCCTCGGGGTCGGCGCCGGACGCGCGTGGATGATTGGCAACAGCCCGAAGTCCGACATCCTGCCGGCGCGGGCCGCCGGGTTCGGCACCGTGTTCGTCCCGCACCCGGGCACCTGGGCCCTGGAGCTCGCGGACCTCCCCGACACGCCCGACCCCGGCATCCTGCGCGTCGGTGCGTTCGCGGATCTGCGCGGATTGTTCTGAATCGGGGGGCGTGGACGTCGCCGTTCACGTCGACGCGCGGCCGTCGATCGAGACGATCTCCACGCCCGTGTAATAGGCGCGCAGTGCGGCCTCGGGCGACTGCCCGGCCCGCAGGCGGCCGATGAGGCCGATCTGGCACAGGCCGACCCCGTGGCCCGAGCCCACGCCGGTGAACACGACGCGCGTGCCTTCGCGGTGCACCTCGAAGCGTGCGCTGCGCAGGCTGCGCGGGCCGGCCGCGGCCAGCACCGCCAGCCGGAAGTCCTCGCCGGTCACCACGGGTGTGCGATCCCCCGAGAGCACGACCTCCACCACGCGTCCGCCGGCGTCTCGCCGCAGCACCTGCACGCCGTCGAGCCGCGTGCCGACGGCGGTGCGCTGGCGTCGGCCGATCGCGTCGCGCACGTCTTCGAGCGTCAACGTGCTCGACCACTCGCTGCGCTGCTCGCGAACGCAGTAGGGGTCGGCAACACCACGCAGGTACGGCGCGCCCGGGCTGCGCCATACCTCCGACGCCGTGCTCGTGTGTCCTCCGCAGTGCGCATGGAACACCGCCTCGATCGGACGTCCCTCGTGCGCGAGGAAGCGCCCCGCCGTGCGTGCAACCGCCCGCTCGATCTGCGTGGCCCAGCGGCTGCGCCGCCACTGATCGCGCACGTACACCTGGCAGTGCGTGGTGGAGCAGAGGTCGAAGCCCTCGGCGGCGTGGCGTCCGCGCACGGCGAGGGCGTAGGTTCGCGCGACGATCGCCTGCGCCTCGTACGCCGACTGGGCAAGCATGGCATCCCCCTGGGCGACCGCGAGTTCGCCCACGACGACGTCGCGCACGTAGTCCTCGATCCAGAGCCGCTCGATGGCACGGCTGCCGCGCGTGCCGACCTCGATGCGCAGGACGACGCGCTCGCCAGCTTCGGGGAGTGAGCGGGGCGGCGTCGCGGGCCGCGTGGCGCCTGTTGGTGGTGGAGGTGCCGGCCGTCGTGGCTGGGTACGCGTGGCGCACGCGCTCGTCGTCAGGAGGAGCACGAGGGACAGGACCGCCGGCCGGAGACGGCGGACGCCAACGGAACGGGAAGAGCAGCCGAAGGGCACGCGCGCACATCTTCGCGTCAACCCACCCGCCGTCGTCAAATTCCCGCACCCACACGGCGCCGTACCTCTCCTTCTCCCGTCCCGTTCTCCCATTTCTTCCCTTTCCACCTTTCTCCCTTTCGTCCTCCCTTCTGACTTTTACCTTCTGACTTCTGCCTTTCTTCGTGTGCGGGGTGTGTGCCACTTTGGTTCAAGGCACCGACGCTTCGGTCGATTGAAGGGGCAGAGAACGCCATGAGCACGCCTGCCCTGCTGGTGATCCACCCCCCGAGTGACACACGCGACGCCGTCCTGGACGTGGCCACGCGCGTCGGGTTCGCCGTGCACGTGTGCGACAACGGCATCCAGGGCCTCGCGGCGTTCCGGCAGCGCCCGCCGGACGTGGCACTCGTGTGCCTAGACCTGGAGGACGTGGACGGCCTGCACCTGGTCACGAGCGTTCGCGAAGAGGCTCCCGATTTGCCGCTGGTGCTCGTCACCTCGCGCGCCTCGGTGGAGTCGGCCGTGGCCGCCATCAGGCTCGGCGTCCACGACTACCTGCGCTACCCGCTCGATCTCGAGAAGCTGCGTGCCCTGCTTGCCGACCAGTTCGACGACGCGCTGCGTCGACGTGTGCGGCTGTTCCCGGCGGAGCGATCTCCCGGGGTGTCGTTCCACGGCATGATCGGCCGCTCCGTACCGATGCAGAAGCTGTTTCGGCTCCTGCGGACCGTCGCCCCGCACGTGCGGACGGCGCTCGTCACCGGCGAGACCGGCACCGGGAAGGAACTCGTGGCCCGCGCGCTGCACCAGCTCGGTCCCCGCGCCGACCGCCGCTTCGTCGTCATCAACTGCTCCGCCGTCGTCGAGACCCTGTTCGAAAGCGAGCTCTTCGGGCATGTGCGCGGCGCGTTCACCGGCGCGACCGACGCCAAGCCCGGGCTGTTCGAACTGGCCGACGGCGGCACGCTGTTCCTCGACGAGGTCGGTGAACTGCCCGCCGGCGTGCAGGCCAAGCTGCTGCGCACGATCGAGTTCGGCGAAGTGCACCGCGTCGGCTCGCTCGAGCCGCGCAAGGTGGACGTCACGGTGATCGCCGCGACGAACCGCGATCTCGATCTCGAGTGCGACGCCGGGCGCTTCCGCCGCGACCTCTTCTACCGGCTGAACGTGATCGACATCCAGGTGCCCCCGCTGCGTGAGCGCCGCGACGACATCGTGTACCTGGCCAACAGCTTCATGCGGGCCACAGCCACCCGCCTGTCGAAGCCCATTGCCGGACTCACCGCCGGCGCCGAGCGCCTGCTGCGCGAAGCCGACTGGACGGGCAACGTCCGTGAACTGCGCAACGTGATCGAGCGCGCCTGCCTCATGTGCGAGGGCCGCCTGGTCGGCGAGCTCGACGTCAAGGCGAGTCTGCCCACACTGCGCGGCGCGACGGCGATGCCGTCGCGCCAGCGGCCCCCGCCCGCGGCGCCGACCCCGCAGCGCGCCCCGTCGG
>JAEYZV010000243.1 GCA_023427865.1 Acidobacteriota bacterium | reverse complement strand
GGTCGGGTGCCGGACTCGAGTCGCACGCCGACGCCGTCGTACGGGGCGCCCGTGTCGTCCTGGACCACGCCGAGCAGGTGACCGACCGTCTCCTTCCACGGCAGTGCGGGTCGCGGCACCTGCACGGCGAACAGCGGCGGTGACTCGGGATCGACGAGTTGCCCGCCGGTGGTGCGGCCCGTGCGGAGGATGCTCGCCATGTCCTCGACTGGTCGTTGCGGCGTGTCGCGACCGGTCGGTACCGACAGCGGGTTGTCGATCACCGGCGCATTGATCGCGGCGAGCGAGAACAACGCCATGCCGCCGCGCTCTCCAGTGGCGTCGACGATGGCGCGGGCCTGTCGCACGAGGCCCTCGGCGGAGTTGAGGTACGCGCCGAGGCCCGCGATGAGGGGGCGGTCACGTGGCGAGTCGCGCATCCATGCCGCCCACCCGGCGAACTCCGCCGCACTCGGCGATTCGTGTTCCTGGCGGTAGATCTGCGGCACCACGGCATCGACGCTGCCATCGGTCATCCAGGCGAACCAGTTCTGGAAGCGTTGCGCCTGGGCAAGCGTGCCGGCCGGGTCTCCAGGCGCGTGCCCATCGCCCACGGCCGCGGCGGTCACCACGAGCGAGGGCCGCACCGCCTGCGCCGCCACGGCGATCCTGCGCGTCACGGCCGTCACCTGCTCGCGACGCCAGTCGGACCAGCGGCGATCGTCGGCGTCTGGGATGCCCGCCCGCCCGGTGCGTCGCTGGAACCGCGCCACCGCGACGTCGTTGTACCCGATGCTCGCGCTGTCGAGCGGGGCGGCGGGGTAGTACAGCGCATCCAGATGGATGCCGTCCACCGGGTACCGCTCGACGAGGCGCGTCACGACGTCGACGACATAGTCGACGGCTGCAGGATGGCCGAAGTCCAGCCAGAAGTCCCTGCCGAACCGGTATCCGTCGTGCGAGGTGCCGCTGCCGTCGGCAACGCGCGTGCGCGTCAGCCAGTTCCCCGAGCCATCGGCGACACGCGTGCCACCAAGGCCATGGCGGGCGTACACGTGGCGGGGGTCGACGGGCACGCTCGCCTGGTGCCAGACCGGCCCGAGCGTGAGCAGGGCGTGCACATCGAGACCGGCAGCGCGCCCCTGGGCGATGAGCTCCGCGAGGGGATCGAATCCGCCAGCGAGCGCCACGTCTTCGGGCGCGGGCTCGCTGGCGTCCGTGTAGAACGCATCGCCGCGACGGCGCACCTGCACGAAAAGCGTGTTGGCGTGCATGGCGGCGGCACGGGAAATCGCGGTTCCGACCTCGTCGGGGGTGCTGAGTCTCGTGTTGAACGTGTCGACGACGACGACGCGCCAGCGGGGAGCCGCGTCCTGCGGGTACGCAGGCTGGGCGCAGGCAAGGGCCGCGAGCACGAGCAACGCCCGCAGGCTCCGGGGGCTGCGGATTGGGCCGCGCCGGAGGCCTGGGACATCGAGGTCCCGCGGCGCGCGCCCGAAGAGGGTTGAAACGACACGCACGCTGATGCGATGGTAAAGGGCCATCTGCTGGGTTGTCCACGTCGGCGGCGTCCCATCTCGCCCGCGTCTTGCCCCCACTGAGCCAGCGTGAACTTCGTTTCCTACGCCTTCGGGGCCCTGCTGCTCCTCGTGTGCCTCGCGCGGCTGACCATCGGCCGGCGAGGGGTGGAGCGTCCGTATTTCTGGGTACTGCTCGTCGCCAGCCTTGTGTTCTACGGCTGGCACATACCCGGATACCTGTCGATCCTCGGCCTGTCGGCGGCGATCGACTACTACGCCGCGATCGCACTCGAGCGGCCCGGGCTGAGCCCTGCCCAGCGGCGGACGCTCCTCGCGCTGTCGCTCTCCACCAACCTCGGGCTGCTGGGCTTCTTCAAGTACTTCGGCTTCGCGCTCGACAACCTGCAGTGGGTGAGCGCGCGCATCGGGTTGGACATCTCCGATCCGGAGTGGCGCGTCGTCCTGCCGATGGGCATCAGCTTCTACACGTTCCAGTCGATGAGCTACACCATCGACGTGTACCGGCGGGAGTTGAAGGCCCTCCACAGCTTCCGCGACTTCCTCCTCTTCATCAGCTTCTTCCCGCAGCTGGTGGCCGGGCCGATCGTGCGGGCCTCGGAGTTCCTGCCGCAGATGCCGCGGGTGCGCCGCATCCACTGGCCGGTAATCGGCACGGGACTCGCGCTCATGGTCGAGGGGTACTTCCTCAAGATGGTGTGCGCCGACAACATCGCGGGGTACGTCGACAAGTACTGGGAGCAGGGCTACCGGACCGACGGCAACAGCGTGGTGATGGTGTGGCTCGCCCTCCTGTTCAGCGGCCAGATCTTCTGCGACTTCGCCGGGTACTCGCAGATCGCGAGGGGCGTGGCGTACCTGCTCGGCTACCGGTTGCCGATCAACTTCCGGAGCCCCTACATCGCCGGGTCGTTCAAGAACTTCTGGGAACGCTGGCACATCACGCTCTCGCGCTGGCTCCGCGACTACCTGTACGTGCCGCTCGGGGGCAACCGCGTGTCGCCGCGCCGCACGTACGTCAACCTGATGCTCGTGATGCTGCTCGGCGGGCTCTGGCACGGCGCGGCGTGGACCTATGTCGTGTGGGGTGCACTGCACGGCGCCGCGCTCGCGGTCGAGCGCATGCTCGGCCTGCATCGCGGGCTGGAACGGCGCCCGTGGCTGCTGCGCGTGGTGTGGGGCGTGCTCGTGCAGGTCGTGGTGCTCGTGACCTGGGTCTTCTTCCGGAGCAGCACATTCGAAGGTGCCTTCCAGTTCCTGCGCAACATCGCGCGCCTCGAGTGGGCCACGCCGAACCGGGAGATGTGGACGGCGGTGGCGTTCCTCCTCCCGGTGGTCATCGCCCACGGGTGGACATGGCTGGTGGAGCACGAGTACGTGCGCCCGCTCACGCCGACGCGTCGCGCCGTGCTGACAGGCGTGCTGCTCTACGCCATCCTGGCCGCCTACGGCAGCACCAACGCGTTCATCTACTTCCAGTTCTGAGGTCCGGGCGGGGCGCGCCGCTCCCCCTGTTATCCTGAGGCGATGGTCAGCGGGCATGCGCGTGACAGGGAGGCCAGGCGCGCCATCGTGCGGGGGGGCGTGGTGTTTGCGCTCTGCGTCGCCCTTGGCTGGGCCGCCTGGCAACACACCTCACTGCGGCAGTACCAGCTCGACATCGTCACGGCGGCACCGGCGCCGCCCGGACATTTTCTCGCGCACGACCGCGGCGGGCACGTCGACCATCATGTCCTGTTGCACGGTATCGATCGCGAGACGATGGACAGCCTCCATGACGCCGACGTGCTGCTCATGGGCAACTCGCGGCTGATGTTCGCGCTTCGGGGAGACGCGTTGCGCGCCTACTTCCTGCCTCGCGGCCTCGAGC
>JAEYZV010000226.1 GCA_023427865.1 Acidobacteriota bacterium | reverse complement strand
CCGCCGGGCCTTGCCCGGCGGGCGATCGCCGCTGCAATGACACAATTTCAGAATTGGAGAATTTCAGAATTCATCACGTTCAGCCATGCCTCGAAGGTTGGCGGTGGTGATGACATTCTGAAATTCTCCAATTCTGCAATTTCACAGCGTGTCGCTGTCGGGGACGCTCGAGTCCCGCAGGCGGCTGTCGGCGCCTCGCCTGCTGAAGAGCGGCCACAGCAACGTCAGCGCCGCGAGCACCAGGAAGAGCAGCGAGATCGGCCGCGTCACGAGCACCGAGATCGCCCCCTCCGACAGCGCGAGCGCGCGCCGCAGGTTCGACTCGGCCATCGGCCCGAGGATCAGCGCCAGCACGAGCGGCCCCATGGGGAACCCCTGTTGCCGCAGCATGAAGCCGAACACACCCGCAAGGACGGCCGTCCACACATCTCCGGTGGACTGGTTCAGCGCGTAGCTGCCGCCGAGTGCGACGATGAGCACGGTCGCCCACAGGAACTGGTCGCGGATGCGGAGGATCTTCGTGAGCACGCGCGCGCCGATCAGCCCCCAGACCAGCGTGACCAGCGACGCCATGAACACGAGCGCGACGATCGTCGCCACGAGATCCGGACGGTTGCGGAACAGCAGCGGCCCCGGCTGCAGGCCGTGCATCAGCAGCGCCCCGATGAGCACCGCCGCCGCGGAATCCCCCGGGATCCCGAGGGCGAGCGTCGTGACCAGCGAGCCGCCGATCCCGGCGTTGGCGCCCGTCGTCGCGGCGACCAGCCCCTCGAGCGACCCCTTGCCGAACTTCTCCGGCGTCTTCGAGAAGCGCCGGCTCTGATCCCACGCGAGGATCGCGCCGACGTCGGCGCCCGCGGCCGGCATGATGCCGATCCAGATCCCCATCAACGATCCGCGCAGGCCGTGCGACCACAGCGGGCGCGCCTCGTCGCGGGTCGGCAGCATGCCCGACGTCTGCGCCGTCGCCTCGAGCTGCTGCCGCGGCGGGCCCACCATCTGCGTGAACACCTCCGCGATGCCGAACAGGCCGACCATCACCGGGATGAACGACACGCCGTCGAGCAGCTCCGGCTGGCCGAACGTGAACCGCGGGTAGCCGGTGATCGAGTCGAGGCCGATGACCGCGAGGAGCAGGCCGATGATGCCCATCGCCAGCCCCTTGAGCATCGATCCGCCCGACACGCCGACGATGGTGCTGAGGCCGAACACCGCGACCGCGAAATACTCGGCCGGACCGAATCGCAGCGCGAGCCGCGACAACGGCAGCGCGGCGATCAGGAGCACGACGAGGCTGAGGAAGATCCCGAGGAACGCACCGACGGCGTTGAGGCCGAGTGCCAGGCCGGCGCGGCCCTGGCGAGCAAGCGGATAGCCGTCCCACGTCATGGCGATGGACGCGGGCGTACCCGGCGTGTTGAGCAGGATCGCCGGCACGCCGCCGCTGAAGATCGCCGACACGAGCAGCCCGAGCAGCATCGCCATCGCCTGGTCGGGGGCCACCCAGAACGTGAAAGGCGTGAGCACCGCCAGCCCCATCGTCGCCGTGAAGCCCGGGAGGCTGCCGAAGAGCACGCCGAGGCCGACGCCGACCAGGACGTACAACCACGCGTCGACCGACAGCAGCGGCGCCAGCAGGAGCATCGGATCGCCGGGCATGGCTAGAACCTCACGGCGCGGCGAATGGCCCGCCGGGATGACCGTTGCCATGCGAGGCCGCGGAGCGTCCGGAGCATGGCTAGAACCTCACGGCGCCGCCAACGGCGCCGGGATGACCGTTGCCATGCGAGGCCGCGAAGCGTCCGGAGCATGGCTAGAACCTCACTCCCAGCCCCTGTTCGAACAACAGGCTGAGGATGGTGGCCATGACGACTGCCGCGATCGTCGCGCCGCGCCAGTGCAAGCCGGTGAGCCGCAGGAAGACGAGCACGAACGCGCCGGTCAGCACACCGTACGGCACGACGCGCCAGAGCACTGCGTAGACGGCCAGTGCCGCCATCGTGGTCAGCACCGCGGCGCGGTGACGCACGAACGGCGGCGCCCCCGTGCCCGGGAACCGCAGCAGGAACAAGGCCGTCGCGAGCAGCGCGAGGCCGAGCCCTCGCGGCATCATCGCCGGCCCCGGCACGCCCCGGGCGCCGGGCGGATAGGTGAACGTGGTGACGAGGATGGCGACGGCGAGGGCGGCGAGCACCGCCGCGACGATGCGTGGGCCCGTCATCAGCGCACGAACCCGAACTCGCGCACGAGCCGCGCGTACCTCGTCGTCTCGGACTGGACGAACTCGCGGAAGGCCGCCGAGGGCAGCGGCTGCACGTCGAGCCCCGCCGTCCGGCAGTACGTCAGGAACGCCGGCTGCTGGAAGGCCGCCAGGACCTCTTCCTCGAGGCGAGCGAGCCTGTCCTGCGGAACCCCCTTCGGCATCATGAAGCCACCCCACGCTTCGAAGATCAGATCGAGGCCCTCGCTCCGGAACGTCACCGCTTCGGGGAACACCGGCGAGGGGGCGTCGGCCATGATGCCGAGCAGTCGCACCGCGCCGCCCCGCACGAGCGCCTGTACTTCGGGCACGCCGGCCATCACCGCATCCAGGTGTCCGCCGAGCAGCGCGGTCGTGGACGGTCCGGATCCCGGGAACGGCGCGAACACGAACGTGCGACCGAGCGCCCGCCCCAGCGCGAGCACACCGAGGTGCCACACGCTCAACGGCCCGGCCGCGCCCATCGCGATCCGTGCGCCGCCACGCGCCGCCTCCAGGAACTCGCGGAGGGTGCGGTAGGGCGAGGACGTGGGCACCGCGAGTGCGGCAGGCGCGCGGTGGTGCCGCGCGAGGACGTCGAAGTCGTCGAGCGACAGGTCCACGTACCGAAGGTGCGGGACGATGGCGAGTTCCACCGGCGCGTAGCCGACCATGTACCCGTCCGGTTCCGCGTGCTTGACGGCCGAGAACGCCACGGCCCCCATGGCACCGACCCGGTTCTCGCAGAGCACCGGCACGCCGAGCGTGTCGTTCAACCCCCGCGACGTGAATCGGGCGACGGTGTCGGACATGCCGCCCGGCGCCGCGTGCACGACGACGCGCACCTCGCGCGACGGCCATGCGCCTTCCTCGCGACTGCAACCTGCCGCGACAATCGACGACGTCGCGGCGATGCCGAGGCGCAGGACGTTCCTCCGCGACCACAGCTCGGGCCGGTAGGGACGCCTCGCCGAGGCGTCCATCTCCGCCACCGCGGCATCCACCTCCGCCACCGCGGCTCTTGCGTCGGCCTGAAGGTCGACGCCCACGAACCTGCGGGCACCCGGTACCCGAGGCCCGATCCCCGGTGCTCGGTCAGTACGCGGCACGCTCACCACCGACCGCGCGACCGAGCGGGCCGAGCCAGGCGCGCGCGCCTTCGGCAAACAACGTCAGGTCCGACGCGGCATGGAACAGGCGGAACCCGTCGGCAGCGAAGCGCTGCAGCGACTCGGGCGACGCCACGGGTCGCCCGCAGTACTTCCCGTGCCGGTGGGCGGCATCGCGCACGCGCTCGGCCGCCTTCAGCACCTCCGGATGCATCATGTTGCCGCGATGGCCCATCGAGAACGACAGGTCGCTCGTGCCCACGAACAGCACGTCGACGCCATCGACCGCGGCGATCTCGTCGCAGCGCTCCACGCCGGCGGCCTCTTCGATCACCACGACGACGAGCACCTGCGCGTCGGCCGAGTCGAAGTACGACGGCACGACGGGCCACGTCCCCTCCGCCAGGCCTGCACCCGATCCACGTCGCCCACGCGGCGGATAGCGGCACGCCTGCGCCGCCGTCCGTGCGGCTTCAGGCGTGCTCGTGAACGGGAACACCACGCCGTGCACGCCCTGGTCGAGCACGCGCTTGGCCATCCAGGTCTCGCCTCCGGGCACACGGGCGATGGGCACGGCGGGCATTCCGCGCGTCGCCAGCACGATGTGGCGCAGGGTCTCGAGCGTGATGGGGCTGTGCTCCATCTCCACCCAGAGGAAGTCGAAGCCCGATCGCGCGGCGAGCGCCGCAAGGTCCACGCTCGTCGAGGTGACGGGCATGCCGACGACGCACTCACCGCGCAGCAGCCGCGCCTTGACGGGATTGACCCAGATCGGCGCCGCCTGACCGTCGCTCATCGTGTCACCGGCTCCTTCATCAACCACACCTCGCCCACCTGGTTGCCCCTCCCGGCGCCGCCGATCCCCGGATCGACCCGCCACGTCAGCATGAGCACGCCGTCGGCGGTGACGGCCTTCGGGATCGCGAACTCCACGGGCGCCACCGGTGACGGCTTGGCCATCGGGCCATGCACCTCGTGGGACTCGTCGGCGGTCAGGCGCACGCGCACATTCTGGCTGTATACGTCGCCGGCGTACACCACGCGCACCTTGTAGGACGCGTCCGGGTCGAGGCCCTCGTACTTCATCTGCAGCGCGCCATCGTAGAACGCTTCGGCGTGGCTCATCCACGACATCCGCCAGTTGGGCACCATGCCGAAGCCCGTGAGCCCTGACTGATAGGGGCCCGGGTCGCTGCGAAAGTCTGGTGGCGCGACGAGGCGTGGCTGAGCGCCCGGCGCGCCGAGATCGTCGTAGAAGCCGCCAGGGCCGGGGTCGGTCCAATTCGCGATGCGGTCGAGCGCCACGAGCTTCTCCCGCTCCGACGGCATCGCGCGGATGGCCGCGAACTGCTCGGCGATCCACACGCGGTCGTTCAACGGCGCGTCGATCAGGTCGAGGTTGGCGCCCCGGCCGACGCCGATGGCGCGATACAGCGGCACCGACAACTGCATCCGCACGCTCTGGTAGAGCGCCTCGGCGAGCTGGAACACCCGGGTGCGCAGGTCGGCCGCCACTGGCTGCGTGCCGGCTGCGAGGTGGCGTTCCGCCTCGCTCATCGCCGTCGCGGCGCCGAGCCTCAAGGCGTTGCCGAGGACGCTCATGGCCTGCTGCTGTGCCTGCTGCTCGTGCACGAGGCGCCGTCGCACGAACGCGTCGTAGTA
>JAEYZV010000206.1 GCA_023427865.1 Acidobacteriota bacterium | reverse complement strand
GGCACGAACTGGTCGCGCACCTGCTCGTAGCCGTCGTCCTTGACGGCCTCGGTGCGGAATGCGCGCTCGCGCCGCGCGCCTGCCGAGAACGACGGACGCGGGATCTGGTCGTCGGCCGGGATCTCGGCGTCGGCAAGGATCTCGAACCCGCTGCGGTTGATGGCGAGCGTGCCCCTGGTGCCGGAGATCTCCAGGCCGCGCACGCGGCCCGCCGACACCTCGGAATTGGACCAGGTCAGCAGGAACCCCGGAAACTCGTAAATGGCCTCGAACGCATCCGGCGTCTCGCCGAAGCCGTCGAGCGACAGCCGCTGCGCGAACGCCGACACGCGCCGCGGCATGGCACCCGTCATCCACTGGACGATGTCGAGATCGTGCGCGAGCAGGTTCGTGGTCTGCCCGCCCGAGTAATCCCAGAACCAGCGGAAGTGGTAGAGCGCGCGTGTCGGATCGAACGGCACGAACGGCGCGGGCCCGAGCCACATGTCCCACGCCTCGGGGGTGAGCGCCGGCTCGTCGAGCGGCCGGGTGAACCCCGGGACGATGTTGCGGGTCGATCGGATGTGCACGTGGCGGACGTCGCCGATGTGCCCGGCGCGCACGAGGTCGGCGGCGCGCCGGTAGTGCCGGCCGGATCGCTGTTGCGTGCCGACCTGCACGACGCGCGCGTGCGCCGTGGCCGCCGCCAGCATCCACTCGCCCTCGCGCACGACGTGCGTGAGCGGCTTCTCGACGTACACGTCCTTGCCCGCGCCGCAGGCCATGATCGTCATGAGCGCGTGCCAGTGGTCGGGCGTGGACACGACGATGGCGTCGATGTCGCGCCGATCGAGCAGGCGTCGGAAGTCGGCCTCGGCCGCGGGCGTGCCGCCGGCGAGCGCCCGCGCTGCCTCGACCCGCGACGGCGCGACGTCGCAGATGGCGACGACGTCGACGTCCGGTTGCGCGGCGAAGTCGATGAGGTGGCGGGTGCCGATGAGCCCGGCCCCCACCATACCCACGCGCAGGCGATCGCTCGCTGCCGCGCGCGCGGTGCGCGAACTCATCACGCCCGCCGCGGCGAGCACGCCGAGGAACGTCCGTCGATCCGCCATGTCCGCCTCCCGCGAGGTCGTGCTGGTCTGTGGCCGGTCGCCTATAGCCTACAGCGACAGCCTCGCGCCTGCAGGCCTGCGGTTTCCGGCGTTCATCCCGCCTTGACCGTGGCCAGCAGCGCCTTCCCTTCTGCGGGCGGGATCTCGCGCACGTAGATGTTGCGGAAGCGCACTTCGGAGCCGTGCGTCTGCAGTTCGATGGAGCCGGTCGGCAGCACCGGCTGGCTGCGATCGAAGAAGTTGTCGAGCACCTGCCCGACGACGACGGGCGTGCCGTTGAGCGTGACCCACACGCGAGTGCCGACCATCTTGATCTGCATCGAGTTCCACTCGCCGATCGGCTTGTCGGCGAGCGCCAGCGGCCACCGCCCGGGGTTGTCCGGATTGTTGTTCCACAGGCCGCCGGAACCCTTGTCGGCGCCGCTCTTCCTGTCGCGCGCGCTGTTCGGGTCCCAGATCTGGACTTGCGGGAAGTCGCGCAGGTAGATGCCGGAGTCGCCGCCCGGCTGCATCAGCTTCCAGTCGACATGGAACTCGAAGTCGCCGTACGCCTTCTCGGTGGCCAGGTGCACGCCGTGGCCGTCGGAGACGAGCTCGCCGGTGGCGGCGTCCACGCTCCAGTGCTTGTCGCGATCGGCATTCCACTCGGCCTGCTTCGCCTTGCGCTCCTCGGGCGTGAATTTGGCCTCGACGTAGGGGCTGAACACGCCGCCGCCGCCGGGACGACCTCGCCAGCCACTGAGGTCCTTGCCGTTGAAGAGCACCGTGAACCCGGAGGGCGCCTTTGGCGGCGCCGGCTGCGCATCGGCCGCAGCCGCGGCGCCGAGAGTGACGAGACACGCCGTCGCAAGGGCGACGGTGAGAGCACGAACGGTCATGAGTGAGAGCTCCTTCGCGCTGTACTCTCCCACAGATCGCACGCCCCGGGATCGCGGCGAACGGCTATGCTGGACGTCATGAGCTCGTCGCCGGCCGACCTCGACGCCCGCGGCACGCCACTGCTGCCACGCGGCGTCGCCCTGCTCACCGATCCCCTCTTCAACAAGGGCACCGCCTTCACCGAACGCGAACGTGACGCGCTCGGCCTGCGCGGCCTGCTGCCGCCGCGCGTCTTCACCCTCGACGAACAGGTCCGCCGCAGCCTCACGGCGCTCCGTCGCAAGCCGGACGCTCTCGAGAAGTACGTCTACCTGACGAACCTGCAGAACCGGAACGAGGTGCTGTTCTACCGCCTGGTGGTCGACAACATCGAGGAGATGGTGCCGCTCATCTACACGCCGACCGTCGGGCAGGCCTGCCTCGAGTACGGATCGATCTACCGGCGTCCGCGTGGCCTCTTCCTCACGCTGCGCGAGCGCGGCCGCCTGGCCGACATCCTGCGGCTCTGGCCGCGCCAGGGCGTGCGTCTCATCGTCGTCACCGACGGCGAACGCATCCTCGGGCTCGGCGATCTCGGCGCGCTCGGCATGGGCATCCCGGTCGGCAAGCTGTCGCTCTACAGCGCGTGTGCCGGGGTCCACCCGTCGTACACGCTGCCGATCACGCTCGACGTCGGCACCGACAACACCGACCTGCTGGACGGCCCCGTCTACATCGGCTTGCGTCAGAAGCGCGTGCGCGGCGCGGAGTACGACGCATTCGTCGAGGAGTTCGTCACGGCGGTCGCCACCGTGTTCCCGAAGGCGTTGCTGCAGTGGGAAGACTTCGGCAACAGGAATGCCTTCCGCCTGCTGCAGACCTACAGGTCGCGGCTGGCGACGTTCAACGACGACATCCAGGGCACGGCAGCGGTCGCGCTCGCGGGCGTGATCGCCGCGTTGCGCATCACCGGCGGCACGCTCGCCGACCAGCGCCTGCTGTTCCTCGGCGCGGGCGAAGCCGGTACGGGCATCGCGGATCTCTTCGTCGCCGCCGCGCAGGCGGCCGGACTGCCCGAAGCCGAGGCACGGGGCCGCTGCTGGTTCGTGGACTCGAAGGGCCTCGTGGTGAAGTCCCGGCTCGACGGCCTCGCTTCGCACAAGGTGCCCTACGCGCACGACCACCCGTACGTGGCGTCGCTGGGCGAGGCGGTGCGGCTGCTGAAGCCGACCGCGCTCATCGGCGTGTCGGGCACGCCGCAGACGTTCACGCGGGAGATCGTCGGGCAGATGGCCGCCGACACGGCGCGGCCGATCGTGTTCGCGTTGTCGAACCCGACCTCGAAGGCCGAGTGCACCGCCGAGCAGGCCTACGCGTGGTCGGACGGTCGGGCCATCTTCGCGTCCGGCAGCCCCTTCCCCGAGGTGGAGTTGAAGGGGCGCCGGCATGTGCCGGGACAGGGCAACAACATCTACGTCTTCCCCGGTGTCGGCCTGGGCGTGCTCGCGAGCGAGGCCCGGGAGGTGACCGACCGCATGTTCCTCGCCGCGGCGAAGACGCTCGCCAGCCTGGTGGACCCGGGCGACCTCGCGGTCGGCCGCGTGTACCCGCCGCTCACCAAGATTCGCGACGTGTCGCTGCGCATCGCGGCCGCGGTGGCCGCCGAGGCCCACGATGGAGGCCTCGCTCGTGTCGCGCGGCCCGCGGATCCCCTCGCCGACATCCGCGCGCGCATGTTCGACCCGGTCTACCCGGTATACGCGTAGCGGCACCCGGCACCCGGACCGGGCTACCCGCTACCCGCTACCCGGCTCCCGCTACCCAGCCCTCACGCCCGGCCCCTGTCAGGCCACTGCTGCCGCATCACCCACACCACCACCGCCGTGCTCGCCAGGGACGTGAGCGCCAGCACGACCGCGTATCCCGTGCGGCCATAGAGCGCGTTGCCCACCGCGAACAGCGCCGACCAGATCATGCTGCTGCCGGCCGCCCAGCCGAGCAGGCCGAGCGGGATGCTGTCGCCGGCTGGCGCGGTCGCCGCCTCCAGACCCGCGATGGCGCGGATCGGCGCCCAGCCCGGTCCGACGGGGCGCACCTTGCGGTAGAACGCGACGAGCGTCTCGCGGTCGGTCTGCGGTGTGACGTACGCGGTGATCACCCAGCACACGGTGGTGATCGCGGCCGTGAGCACGAGTGCCACGTGCGTGTCCACCGGAGACCCGGCGCGCGCCATTGCCAGGAACCCGACCGAGACGAAGAACGAGCTGACCATCGCAACGACCTCGCACCAGGCGTTGACCCGCCACCAGTACCAGCGCACGAGGTACAGCAGCCCGGTGCCGGCGCCCACCTGCAGGATGATGTCGAAGGCGTCCTTTGCCGTGTCGAGCAGGAACACCATCCCCGACGAGACGAGGTACAGCATGACGGTCACGATGCGACCGACGAGGACGTAGTGCCCTTCGTCGCCGTCCCTGTTGACGAAGCGGCGGTAGAAGTCGTGCACGAGGTACGAGGCGCCCCAGTTCAGGTGCGTGAGGATCGTCGAGGAGTTGGCGGCCACCAGCCCGCCGATCATCAGCCCGACGAAGCCCACCGGCAGGAACTTCAGCATCGCCGGATACGCGATGTCGTGTCCCAGCAGGCCGGGATCGAGGTTCGGAAACGCCGCCTGGATGTCCGACAGCTGCGGGTACACGATGAGCGACGCGAGCGCCACGAGGATCCATGGCCACGGCCGCAGCACGTAGTGCGCGACGTTGAAGAAGAGCACGGCGCCGAGCGCATCGCGCTCGGTGCGTGAGGCGAGCATGCGTTGTGCGATGTAGCTGCCGCCGCCGGGTTCGGCGCCCGGGTACCACACGGCCCACCATTGCACGGCGATCGGCATGATGAACACGGCGACGGCGAGTTCCCAGTGGTTCGAGAAGTCGGGAACGATCGCCAGGTAGTCCAGGCCGCCGGGCCCACGCATCGTCGACAACTGGGTGATGAGGCCGTCCAGCCCTCCGACGCCGGGCGCACCGAGTGCGAAGTACGCGGCCGCGATCACCGCCGCCATCATCATGAAGAACTGGATCATGTCGATGACCAGCACGCCCCAGAGGCCCGAGTGCGCGGCGAACGCGACGTTCAGCAGGCCCACGAGCAGGAGCGTCTGCCAGGGCGGCATGCCGAACAGCAGCGCCGCGATCTTGCAGGCGGCCAGGTTCACCGTCGCCATGATCATGCAGTTGAAGAAGAGGCCCAGGTAGACGGCGCGGAACCCGCGTACCACGCTCGCCGCCGAACTCGAGTAGCGCACCTCGTAGAACTCGAGGTCGGTCAGCACGCCGGAGCGCCGCCACAGGCGCGCGTAGAAGAACACCGTCGAGACGCCGGTGAGCACGAACGCCCACCACACCCAGTTGCCGGCCACGCCGTTGCGCCGGACGATGTCGGTCACCAGGTTCGGCGTGTCGCTGCTGAACGTCGTCGCCACCATGGACAGGCCGGCGAGCCACCAGGGCACGGAACGGCCCGAGGCGAAGAACTCCGAGGTGCTGCTGCCCGCCCGGCGCCCGAAGAACAGGGCGGGGGCGAAGCAGATGGCAATGGTGGCGACGAGGATCACCCAGTCGAGCGGCGCAAGCTGCATGGGATGGGACGACTCCAGCCGCGCGGGCCGTCCGCGCGTCCGCAGAGCATACCCATTCCCCCCCAGCCGTGCATCACGG
>JAEYZV010000205.1 GCA_023427865.1 Acidobacteriota bacterium | reverse complement strand
GTTCTACCCCACCGAGGCGCAGCGTTCCCGGCTGGTCACCGCCTACACGAAGCACAAGGCCACCGGGGCGCTCGAGGTCACGCCGCCGCGGCCGGACTACGGCTCACGGAACCGGCCACCGCTCGGCAACGGCGGCCTCTTCTCGACGGCGCCGGACTATGCGCGGTTTGCGCAGATGCTGCTGCGGGGCGGTGAACTCGACGGCCGCCGGTACCTGAGTGCCGAGGCGATGAAGCTCCTGACGGAGCCGCTGACCGGCGATCTGCCGACGGGTTTCTTCCAGACCGAGGCCTGGGGCCAGCGCGGCGCCAACTATGGCTGGGGCCTCTCGACGTCGATTCTCAAGACTCCGCACGAGAGCGCGGCGTCGATGCTCTCGCCGGGCACCTACGGTCACGGCGGCGCGTGGGGCACGCAGGCGTGGATCGATCCAGTAAAGGGTGTTGCCTACGTCCTGATGATCCAGCGCGCCGGCCTCCCCAACAGCGACGGCAGTGACGTCCGCGTCGCGTTCCAGCGGGCGGCCGCCGCAGCGCTGACGAACTAGGAAGGGAGCCGAATCGCTCAGGCTGCGTCCCTTTCAGAGCTGGGGCCTCCGAGCGGTACCTGCCTTCAGTTCATCGGCGTCGTCCGCACGTCGGCTGGTCGGAGGTGGCGGAGCTTGTCTGGGTTGCGGACCACGTAGAGCGCGCGGATCACGGCTCCGTCGATCTCGAAGGCCGTCGTCTGCACTGCTCCCTCGGGGGCGTCGACAATGACGCCGGGGAGCCCGTTGATCCTGGCGTAGCGCACGGTGAAATCATCCCGCCACCAGGCACCCGGGCGTGCGCGCGTGACCTCGACCAGGAATCGCGCAGCCTGGGTCGCTCCCTCGATCACCTCCCGCGCCGATCGCACCTTGCCGCCACCGTCGGTCACGATGCGCACGTCGCTTGCCAACATCTGCGTCAGCGCCTCGAGGTCGCCCGACGCACATGCTGCTGCGAACGCGGACATGAGCCGCTCATGCTTGGTCTGCACGGGGCCGGAACTCGTCGCGCGTGCGGTCGTCCCTCGCGCTCTTGCAGCACGCACATGCGCCCGGGCACGGGAGGCAAGTTGTCGGCAGGCGGCCTCGCTGCGGTCCAGCGCGGTGGCCACTTCGCTGAACGAGAAGTCGAACACGTCGTGCAGCAGGAAGGCCGCCCTCTCGAGCGGCGACAACTGCTCGAGGATCAGGAGCAGCGCGATCGACAGATCCTCGGCAAGTTCCGTGCGACGGTCGGGCGCAAGGGCGGCCGTGTCGACCACCGGTTCCGGCAGCCAGGGGCCCACGTACTCCTCTCGCCGTGCCCGCGCCGACGTCAACAGGTCGAGGCAGATGCGAGCCGTCATCGTCATCAGAAATGCCCTGGGTTCCCGCACGTTCTCGCGATGCGCCGCGTGCCAGCGCAGATAGGTCTCCTGCACCGCGTCCTCGGCGTCGGCCATCGATCCGAGCATGCGGTAGGCCAGCGCGAGCAAGCGCTGGCGATGCGGCGCGAAGCTCTCGGTCGGGCTAGACGGCATGAGCAGCCCTCATCTCGTGTCACCAGAGCCAAGAGGCGCCCGTGCGCGGCTCAGAGCCAGCCTGCCGACAGCCGCGGCAATCATTCCCAACACGACGGCCACGGCGCCGCCGACGACTCCATTGCCGCTACCGGGACCGCCATTGGCCACGACCAGGTTCAGCCCGCCGTTCACCGCGGCGATGAGCCCAGCCGCCACGGCAAGGTTGGCTCGTCGTGGCCCAGGCTCGATCCCGGTCAGACGGGATGGCCGCGCCAGTGCGAACCCGCCGATGGCGAGGCCGACAAGGGAAAGTGCCGCGGCGCTGGTGGCCCACAGCCGCCGTGGGGTCATGCCGTTCACGGCTGTCGAGGCCGGTTCGGACAGGTGCGACGCGACGAGCAATGCATGGACGAGCCCGGCAGACACGGCGGTGCCGAGCAGGGCGACAAGAACGACAGCGAGCGTCTTCTTCATGGATCTCCCGTCTCCAGTCGTTCGACGAGATAGGGCGCTCGAATGTGACATGGCCGAGCGGGACGAGACCCGCTGGCGAGTTGGCTCCTCACGTGGGTGGGAGGTGGGGTCACTCTGATCGCGTTCTTTTGACCTTGCGCTTCCGGGCCTGGCGTGCGTCTGCCGGTCGCCAGCCGGGCACGAGCGCCTCGAACACGACGGTCGGGTACGTCGACCAGTCGGCCGGAAGCGCCCCGGGCGCCTCATGAGCAAGCTGCAGCAGCCCGCGATATGAGGCGTAAGCGAACACTGCCTGCGACTGGGCTTCGGCCGTGGGAAGACCGAGATGCCGATAGCAGAACTCGAGATACGAGATCCGCATCGACGCAACGCGGTTCAGGACCGCCCGCACGACGGGGTCCTCGGAAGCCTCAGCGAGGGCGGCGTACAGGGACCGCGCGCGTGGCGGTTGTGCCGCCGCAGTGAGAATGACCTCGAGACGACGCCGATGATCGGTGATGGCGTCCAGCGCCCGCATCGTCTCGCTGGTCGTACGCTGTTCCCACCGGTCGAGTGCGGCCGCGAGCAGTTCCGAGCGGCCGGCGAAATGCCAGTAGAAGCTCCCTTTGGTGACACCGAGGCGGCTGGCCAACGAACTCACGGTCAGGGCGCCGAGTCCCTTCTCCGCTATCAGCTGTAAAGCCGCTTCCGCCCAGTCGGAAGCGGTCAGCGTCGGCGTACCCAGGCGCGGCGCGCCTGAACGTTTCTGCATCACGCCCTCATTGTCACCCCGTACCCGTGAGTATTGACGGCCCATGCTCCATACCTTAAGGTACCGATCATGGGGTTTGCCGAGATCGACGCGCTCGAACGTGCCTTCGCGTCGAACAATCAGGACGCCCGAATGCTTCGTTTCAGCCTGGCGACCGGCCTTCACGTGTTGGCGGCACACGAGCGGCGCCACCTCTGGCAGGCGTGGCGCGTCCGGCGAGCGGTCGAGGCAGGCGAACACGCGAGCCGCCCCATGGCGGATCGAATCAGCTGAGTACTGCGCCGCGCACCCGGGCCCATGGACACTCCAGGTCTCACGCGAATCGATCCGTTCAGTGCAACCGTGTTGACCGACACGGTCGATCTGCTGGCACGTGCGTTTGTCACGAACCCTCTCCACGTGGCGGCGTTTGGAGCCGGCAACCTGCCGAAGAACCGGGCCTTCTTCCGCCTCGCGCTGGCGATGTTGAAGGGGCCCAGGTACGTCGCCGTGGACGGCGCTCGCCCAGTGGGGTTCATTCACTGGGTACAGGCGCCGCACTGCCAGCTGCCATCAGCAGCCAAGCTCCGAATGCTGCCGACCATGGTCGCGGGCCTGGGACCGCGAGCGGCATGGCGCGTGACCACGTGGCTGGAGGCATGGTCCAGATTCGAGCCGGGCGAGCCGCACCTGCACCTCGGACCGATCGCCGTCCATCCGCGCGCACGAGGGCGTCACATTGGTCGCACGCTGATGCGTGTCTTCTGCGACGAGCTCGAGCGCACCTCGATGCTCGGCTACCTCGAAACCGACCGCCCGGAGAATGTCGGGTTCTACGCGGGATTTGGCTTCGAAGTCGTGTCGCGAGAACCGGTGCTTGGCGTCCCGAACTTCTTCATGATCAGACGATAGGCCCACGACGTGCGCGCGACGTCAGTGGAGGAGTACGAAGCGGGGCCCTCGACGTAGCGCACTCCTGTGGTGTGGTCGACCTCCTCGACAAGCAGCCATGCAAGCGGCCCTTCCGACATCGGCAGGAGCGACCATCGGCTCGCTGGCAGGTCCACTGGTTGATCGTCGCCCAGGTCACGAATCCGTGTCACACGTGGGCAACTCCAGGCTGACCAGGAGACCTCCTTCCGGACGGTTGAGCGCCGTAGCCGTGCCACCGTGTGCGAGCATCGCCTGACGTGTGATCGCGAGGCCCAGCCCTACGCCACCCGTCGCGCGCTCGCGAGCATCGTCAACGCGGAAGAATGGATCGAACAGGCGCGCCAGCGCCTCTGTAGGCACGCCCGGGCCCTGGTCGGCAACGACGACTGCAATGCGGCGCGGGTCGCCGACATGTTCCATCCGAATCGCCACTGGGGTGTGCTCAGGAGCGTGCCTGATCGCGTTACGGACCACGTTCTCGATCGCACTCTTGAGTAGGGTGCGATCGCCGTGAACGCTCGCGTTGCACTCGTGCTCGACGACGACGCGACGATTCATCGCCTCCGCCTCGAACTGCGCATCCGCCGCCACCTCGCGCACGAGCTCGCGGAGATCGAACCTCTCGAGCGGCCGCCGATCCGCGTCGCCCTCCAGGCTGGCGAGCGTCAGCAGTTGCTCGATCAACGCGTTCAGCCGGCCGATCTCCAACGCAATCCGTTGGTGCTCCGGGACGTGCTCGCCGACGCGGCGGCGGGCGAGATCGAGGGCGAGCGACAAGCGGGCCAGAGGCGACCGCAGCTCGTGCGAAATGTCGGCGAGCAACCGCTGCCGCGCGGCGACTGAGGCCTCGATGCGTGCGGCCATCCGATCGAACTCCCCCGCGAGTTCCGAGAGCACGTCGCGGCGTTGCAGCTCTCGGTGGTCGCTCACCCGGACCGACAGGTCACCGGCGCCGAAGTGCCTCGACGCGTCACGCAACGTTCGGATCGGCTTCGTGATGTACCACGTCAGCAGGAAGCAGAGTGCCCCGCTCGCGAAGAGCGGCGCGGCCAGCCTGAAGAGACGCGCGGACCTCACATCTGTCGACCACCGCAACGGCCGCGGGGCTTCCCAGACGACGACGTAGTGACGACCCGACTCGCTGGTCGTGCTCCGTGCCAACAGGGTCGTCTCCCTGCTCACCACGCGCTCGGCCTCGTCGGTCGCCATGGCGCGGCCGACGACGTCGGCGGCGTTATCCAGCGGAGCGTGACCCGCGACCAGGTGGCCGTCG
This sequence comes from Acidobacteriota bacterium, assembly GCA_023427865.1. GTDB lineage: Bacteria > Acidobacteriota > Vicinamibacteria > Vicinamibacterales > Vicinamibacteraceae > Luteitalea. Next base: position 1,661 of record JAEYZV010000205.1, on the reverse strand, counting down.
GCGCTGTATACCCAGACGGGAAACCGGCCGTCGTCGGTGACGTTCTCGAGGATCGATGCGGCACGCTGCCGCCCGTCCCGCTCGTACACGCTGGCTACCTGCGACCCGAGCGCCCGCATCGCCGTCCGGCCGATGAGCCGCCAACTCGTGACCACGTCAGGCTGAGTGACAGCAAGAGTTGCCGCGAAGACCACGGCCAGCGCCAGCGATCCCAGCCAGAACCAGAGGAAGATGCGGGCAAACAACCGGCTCATGATTCAGCGCGCCTGATCGCGTGCGGTCCGCGCGTACACGTAGCCCGAGTTACGCACCGCCTTGATCCGTTCGGTGTCGCCGACCACCGGACCGAGCTTCTTCCGCAGACTGCTGACGTGGTTGTCGATGCTCCGGTCGAAGACGGAGTAGTCGCGTTGGAGCGCCTGCCTGAACAGATCGTCGCGCGACACGACCTCACCAGCCGCCGACAGCAGGACGCGGAGCACGTCGAACTCGACCGAGGTCAGGCCTACCAGCTGGCCGGCGCGTCTCACCGTCCTGGCGCGAACATCCATGATCACGTCGCCGACCGCGAGGCGATCGTCGGCATGCGGCGATGCCGCGCGAGTGCGTCGGAGAACGGCATGCATACGCGCGAGCAGTTCGCGAGCGCTGAACGGTTTTGCGAGGTAGTCGTCGGCACCGACCTCCAACCCGACGATCCGGTCCACTTCCTGGCCGCGGGCGGTAAGCATGATGACCGGGCACTGAGACTGCGTTCGTAAGCGGCGCAGGACCTCGAGGCCGTTGAGCGTCGGCAGCATCACGTCCAGGATGATCAGGCTGTATTCGGTGGCAAGCGCCTGGGTGAGGCCCTCCTCACCAGCGTGCGCAGTCTCGACAACGAAACCCTCTGGCGTGAGGTAGTCCACGAGCATTGCGGTCAGTTCCTGGTCGTCATCGATCACGAGTACCCGCGGCATGTGAATGGCTCCTCGCGCACGCAGCTGTTCAACGACAGGGACGGTACGACCCGCGCAAGACACTGTCGCACGTCCGGCGGTGTCGCGCGGTCCCCGAACGTCGAGTGTGTCGTCGAGGGACGCTGACGATTCCAGACAAAACGCGACGGCAGTGCAGGCAGTCCGCCACTAGAGTCAGTTTCAGCGCTCTCGTGAGCGTCTGCCAGAACAGGAGCAAGGACATGACGTACGGATTCCTCGTATTCGCGTTGCTGTTGACATCTGTCGCGCCAGCGCCGCAGGACAGCGGGGCACAACGGCACACGCTGCAGGTCCATGAGCGATTCGAAGAGGTCAAGCAGCGGTTGGCGCTGACCCCGGAGCAAGTGGAGCAGGTGCGACCGGTACTCGAGGAGGAAGCAGGAAAGTTGAAGGCGCTGCGAGCCAGGTACACGGGCGGCAACCGGAGCCGTCGGACGAAGGTCGCGCTGGCGCGGGAGCTCCGTGACATCAAGACCGCGGCTGACGAGCGGCTGCGCAAGATTCTGTCGAGCGAGCAGATGGACGAGCTGAAGAAGATCCGCGAAGAGCGACGCGCGCAGCTGCGAGAGCGCAGGCGCGGGTAAGCGACTGTCGACGCAGGGGAACGCGGACCTGGTCCCGCCACCGGTGAGAACAGATCGGAGACGCCATGACATTCATCACTCGCCTCCTGCCCAGGGG
>JAEYZV010000183.1 GCA_023427865.1 Acidobacteriota bacterium | reverse complement strand
TGAACAGGTCCTGGAAGAACGCGGATGCGGGCACCGTGCGTCGACCCGCGGGCCCCTGCACGTGGATGGCCGCGTCGAGCGCGAGGACCACCGCCGGGTAATCGGCGGCAGGGTCGGCGTGGGCAAGACTTCCGCCGAGCGTCCCCTTGTTGCGCACCTGGGGGTCGCCCACCTCGGCGGCAGCCTCCGCGAGCATCGGGCACTGCTCGCGCAGCAGCGTCGACGTGGCGATGTCGCGGTGCGTGGTGCCGGCCCCGACGTGAATCGCGTCGCCGTCCTGCCGGATGCCGGCGAGTTCGGCAATCCTGCTGATGTCGATGAGCGCGGACGGCTCGCTGAGGCGCAGCTTCATCAACGGCACCAGGCTGTGCCCGCCCGCAATGAGCTTGGCGGCCCCGCCCGACGAAGCCAGCTTCGCGATCGCGTCCTCGATGGATGTCGCGCGAGCGTACTCGAACGACGAGGGAATCATTGCGCACCTCCCTGTGGCTGCGCGGCCGCGCCCGACCCGTTGATGATGCGCCACAGCTTCTCCGGCCGGAGCATCATGTCGACGTGAGTGACGCCGAAGTCGCTCAGCGCATCCACGGCCGCCGCGACGATCGCCGGTGTGGACCCGAGCGTGCCCGCTTCGCCGATGCCCTTGGCGCCGAGCGGGTTGACGGGCGTCGGCGTCACGGTGGAGTGCAGTTCGAACCGGGGGAAGTCGATGGCGCGCGGCAATGCGTAGTCCATGAACGAACCCGTCACGAGCTGGCCGTCCTGCCCGTAGACGACCTCCTCCATGAGCGCCTGCCCGATGCCCTGCGCCAGCCCGCCGTGAATCTGCCCCTCCACGATGAGCGGGTTGATCAGGTGGCCCGCGTCGTCGACGGCCACCATTTTCAGGAGGCGCGGCTCGCCGCTGTCGCGGTCGATCTCCAGCATCGCGATGTGGCAGCCGAACGGGTACGTGTTGTTGGCCGGCTCGAAGAACGCTTCTTCGCTCAGGCCCGGCTCGAGCCCCGGCGGCAGCGGCACCGGCACATATGCGTAGGAGGCCACTTCCGCGAACGTCCTGCTGGCCGAAGGCGCCCCCTTGACGTGAACGGTGCCGTCCTCGAAGACGAGATCGTCCTCGTGCGCTTCGAGCAGCGCGGCGGCGAATCTGGCCATCTTCGCCTTCACCTTGGCGCCCGCCATGTGCAGCGCCGTGCCGCCCACCGCCTGCGAGCGGCTGCCGAACGTGCCGATGCCCTGCTTGACGATCCCGGTGTCGCCGTGGTGGATCGTGACGTGCTCGATGGGCACGCCGAACTGATCGGCCAGCATCTGCGCAAACGTCGTCTCGTTGCCCTGGCCATGCGGCGAGGCGCCGGTCGTCGCGCTGATGCGGCCATCGCGCTCCACCGTCACCTGCGAGTGCTCCCAGCCTCCCGTCGGCAGCGATGCCGAAGGACCGATGCCGCACACCTCCACGTACATCGACAGCCCGATGCCCACCAGGCGTCCCTCGGCGCGCGCCGCGTCGCGCTCGGCGTGCAACCGCGCCCAGTCGGACTTCTCGAGCGCCATGTCGAGCGCCTTCTCGTAGTCGCCCGAGTCGTAGACGGCCCCGAGTTGCGTGGTGAACGGGAACTGCTCCGGCCGGATGAAGTTCCGCCGGCGCAGTTCGGCGGGATCCATCTTCAACTCGCGCGCCAGCATGTCCACGGCCCGCTCGACGAAGTACGTGGCTTCGGGACGACCCGCGCCCCGGTAGGCGTCGGTCGGCGTCTTGTTGGTGAAGACCTCGGTGATCGTCACCCTGACGGCCGGGATGTCGTACGTGGCGCTCGCCATCAGCATCGTCAGCGTGGGGATCGCCGCGGTGAGGAGCATGTTGTATGCGCCGACGTCGGCGATGAGCCGCAGCTTCAGCCCGAGGATCTTCCCGTCGCGGCGCGCCGCAAGGTCCACGTAGCCGATGATGTCGCGCCCGTGCGTCGTGGCGACGAACGACTCGGACCGGTCCTCGATCCACTTGAGCGGCAGCCCCAGCCGTTTCGACAGGGCCGCGGCAACGTACTCCTCGCCATACACGTTGATCTTCGATCCGAAGCCGCCGCCCACTTCCGGGGCGATGACGCGGACCTGATCCTGCCCGAGCCCGGTCATCGCCGCGAGCATCGTCCGCACGATGTGCGGGTTCTGCGTGGACGTCCAGACCGTCATCGAGCCCTTCCCCGGCTCGAAGTGCGCGACGACGCCGCGCGGCTCGATCGGGTTGGGCGCGAGGCGCTGGTTCACCATCCGCTGCGAGATCACGACCTCGGCCTCGGCAAACGCACGATCGATGGCCGTGTCGTCGACCTCGCCCGTCGGGCTCACGCCGGTGCCGCCGGGCACGAGCGCCACGGCCAGGTTGTTGGCAAACGCGGCGTGGATGGCCTTCGGCTCGCCCGTCATGGCGGCCTCGGGATCGACAACGGCGGGCAGCCTGTCGTAGGTGACGACGATCGCGTCGGCGGCGTCGCGCGCGCGGTACCTGTCGGTGGCGACCACGACCGCGACCGGCTCGCCGACGTAGCGCACCACATCGACCGCGACCGCGTGGTGATCCGGCGAGGGGAACGGCGTGCCGATCGGCATCGCGGCAAGGAACTCCGCGATGCGCTCGCCGGTGAAGACCGCCTCGACGCCGTCCATCGCCTGGGCCGCCCGGGTGTCGATCGATCGGATGCGGCCGTGCGCCACGTCGCTTCGCTTGAAGGCGAGATGATGCATGCCGGCGATCTTCACGTCGTCGACGTAGGTCGCACGGCCCTGGATCAACCGTGGATCCTCGCGTCGCTTGACCCGCTGCCCGACGAGTTTCGGCAGGATCGGAGCGGCGGTGGTCATCGCTCACCTCCGGCTGCCGACGCGGCCCGGCCCGTCGCCATGCGTTCCGCTGCACGCTGGATCGCGTTGACGATGTGCTGGTAGCCGGTGCAACGACAGAAATTGCCGGCAATGCCCTCCCGGATCTCGCGCTCGCTGGGATTCGGGTTGTCGCGCAACAGCCCCGCGGCGGCCATGATCATGCCGGGCGTGCAGTAGCCGCACTGCAGGCCGTGCTCCTCCCAGAAGCCTTCCTGCAGCGGATGCAGCTGGCCGTCGGCGGCCAGACCTTCGATGGTCGTGACTTCGGCCCCGTCGGCCTGCACCGCGAACACGGTGCACGACTTCACGGCGCGCCCGTCGAGGTGCACCGTACAGGCGCCGCACTGGCTCGTGTCGCAGCCAACGTGGGTGCCGGTGAGCAACAGGTGCTCGCGCAGGAAGTGGACGAGCAGCAGCCGCGGCTCGACGTCGGCCCTGCGAGCCTTGCCATTCACGGTCAGGCGGACTTCAGCCATGTCGCGTCCTCCGGTGCACGCGGCACCTGGTCGGGGACAGCCCTTCGGTGGATGGCGAACTCTATGCCTGTTCCGCTGGCAGCGTCAATCGCGACCGGCAGCGCCGTCGGGCAAGGCCCGACGGCTACGAACTACGCACTCCGCGGCACGCGCGCGCCACCCCAGTCCAGACGCGCGACCTACACGCCTGTGCGG
>JAEYZV010000170.1 GCA_023427865.1 Acidobacteriota bacterium | reverse complement strand
CGTCAACGCGGGGCAGCTGGCGGTCTACGAGGACATCCCGAAGGACTTGCTGGAGCTGGTCGAGGACGTGCTGTTCAACAGGCGTCCCGACGCCACCGAACGCCTCGTCGCCAGGGCCGAGCAGGTGAAGGGCAGCGGGAGCAAGCGTGAGGCCGATCTGTCCTGGCGCGAGGCGCCGGTACAGGCGCGGCTCTCGCACGCGCTCGTCCACGGGGTGGTGGACTACATCGAGGCCGACGTCGAGGAGGCGCGCCAGCAGTACGCGCGGCCGCTCGAAGTGATCGAGGGGCCGTTGATGGACGGCATGAAGGTCGTCGGCGACCTTTTCGGTGCCGGGAAGATGTTCCTGCCCCAGGTCGTGAAGAGCGCCAGGGCCATGAAGCGCGCCGTCGCCGTGCTCCTGCCGTACATGGAAGCGGAGAAGGCGGCCGGTGGGGCGCGGGCGCAGGGCAAGGTGCTGCTCGCGACCGTGAAGGGCGACGTGCACGACATCGGCAAGAACATCGTGTCGGTCGTCCTCGGCTGCAACAACTACGAGGTGATCGACCTCGGCGTGATGGTGCCGACCAACAAGATCCTCGATGCGGCGATCGAGCACCAGGTGGACGTCGTCGGCGTGAGCGGCCTCATCACGCCGTCGCTCGACGAGATGGTCGGCGTGGCGCGCGAGATGGAGCGGCGCGGCATGCAGCTGCCGCTGCTGATCGGCGGGGCGACGACGAGCCCGCAGCACACCGCCGTGAAGATCGCGCCCGAGTACTCCGGCGCGGTCGTCCACGTGCTCGATGCCTCGCGCGCGGTGGCCGTGGTGTCGAGCCTGTTGTCGCCGACGCAGCGTGAGGCGTACGTGGCGCAGGTGCGAGCCGAGCAGGGGCGCGTCCGCGAGATGCACGTCAAGCGCCTCGAGAAGCCGTTGCTGTCGTTGCGCCAGGCGCGCGAGAACCGCGTGCAGATCGACTGGGCCGCGCAATCGCTGCCGACGCCGGCGTTCACCGGGCGGCGCGACGTGACCGTTCCGATCACGACGCTGCGGCCGTACATCGACTGGACCTTCTTCTTCAACGCCTGGGAACTGAAGGGCAAGATCCCGACGATCTTCGAGCACCCCCTCTACGGCGCCGAGGCAAAGGCGCTGTACGAGCACGCGCAGACCATGCTCGACGAGATCGCATCGACGCAGTCATTGACCTGCCGCGCCGTCTATGGCTTCTGGCCGGCAAATGCCGACGGCGACGACATCGTGCTCTTTGCCGACGCCGGCAGGCGGCAGGAACGCGCGCGCTTCCCCATGCTGCGGCAACAGGAGCCCAAGCCCGATACCAAACCGAACCGTTCGCTGGCCGATTTCGTGGCGCCGCTCGGGCAGGGTGCCGACCACGTGGGCGCCTTCGCCGTGACGGTGCATGGCGCGGAGGCGCGGGCGAAGGCCTACGAGGCCGCGCACGACGACTACAACGCCATCATGGTGAAACTGCTCGCCGACCGGCTCGCCGAGGCCGCGGCCGAGTACCTGCACCAGCAGGCACGGCGTGAGTGGGGGTATGGCGCCGACGAACAGCTTTCAGTGGACGACCTCGTCGCGGAGCGATATCGCGGCATCCGTCCCGCGTTCGGATACCCGGCCTGTCCGGACCACACCGCGAAGCGGACGCTGTTTGCGCTGCTCGAGGCCGAGGCAATCGGCCTCGAGCTGACCGAGAGCTGCGCGATGTGGCCGGCGGCGAGCGTGTCGGGTCTCTACCTTGCGCACCCCGGGGCGTCCTACTTCATGGTGGGTCGGCTCGGAGAGGACCAGATCGAGGACTACGCCCGTCGGAAGGGCATGACGCGGGAGGAGGCGGAGCAGTGGCTCGGACCGAATCTCGGCTACGCGGCGGTAGCTGCGGGGGCATGCTGACCCGCGAGTAATCCCGATCCTCGCGCAACGCTCCAAAGGCCGCCGCATGGCGGCCTTTTCATTTGCTCCCCCCCGATCTCTCGTTCATCCGGCTTGACGGAAGCATGGCGCTCGTGTACTCTCGAATCCGGATGAAGGGATGAATCAGCCCACCTCGCCTGTCCTGGCGCACCTCAACGTCCTCGGCGACCCCCTGCGCGCGCGCCTGTTGCTCGTCCTCGATGGGCAGACGTTGTCGGTCGGCGAGCTCTGCGATGTCGTGCAGCTGCCGCAATCCACGGTCAGCCGGCACCTCAAGACGCTCGTCGACGGAGGCTGGGCGCAGGTGCGGCGGGAGGGCACGAGCCGCCTCTATTCGCTGGTGACCGAGGACCTGGACGAGGCGTCGGCGGAGTTGTGGCGCGTCGTCAGGGCGCAGCTGGCGGCGCTGCCGGCGGTGGCGCAGGACCGGGTGCGGCTGACGAGGGTGCTGGCCGACCGGCGCACCCAGTCGGCGGCGTTCTTCTCGCGGGCGGCTGGCGAGTGGGACGCGATGCGGGACGAGCTGTTCGGCACCACCTTCCACCTGGAGGGGCTGCTGGCGACGCTCGATCCCGAGTGGACGGTCGCCGATCTCGGCTGCGGCACCGGACGGACGTCGGCGGCACTGGCGCCCTTCGTCGGCAAGGTGATCGCCGTGGATGCCTCGGCAGAGATGCTGGGCGCGGCACGCGTCCGTCTGGCGGGCGCGGGCAACGTGGATCTTCGCAAGGGAACGCTCGAGTCGGTTCCCATCGCGGACGGCACGGTCGATCTGGCGCTCCTGGTCATGGTGCTGCACCATCTCGGCGATCCATCCCTCGTCCTCGCCGAAGCGCGGCGGGTGCTGGCCGATGGCGGTCGGTTGCTCGTGGTCGACATGCAGCCGCACGACCGCGACGAGTATCGCGCCCAGATGGGCCACGTGTGGCTCGGATTCTCCGAGTCGCAGGTGGGCCGCCTGCTCGGCAGCGCTGGCTTCACGGGCACGCGGGTGGTGCCGTTGTCGCCGGCGCCAAGTGTGCGCGGTCCGGCGTTGTTCGTGGCACGCGCCATCGCAGGACGTTCGTTGTCATCGTAGTCAGGACGGTAGGGCGCGTTCCCCGAACGCGCCATGGAAGGCACCAAGGATGCGCGTTCCCCGAACGCGCCATGGAAGGCGGCTCCTTGCGGAGCGGCCCGTATGTTCGGCAATGACGTCGTCTGGTGACGTCCAATGGGCGCGGCGCGGGCCGCGCGAATGAGGAGCAGAAGGAATGACCCCTGCAGTCGCAACCGAGTCGTTGCACGCGTTTGCCCGGGCCGAGCAGTCCGGGCGTCCGGCCTACAAGGTCAAGGACCTGTCGCAGGCCGACTTCGGCCGCAAGGAGATCCGTCTTGCCGAGCAGGAAATGCCTGGCCTGATGGCGATCCGCGAGGAGTACGCCGGCAAGAAGCCGCTCGCGGGCGTGAAGATCATGGGCAGCCTGCACATGACCGTGCAGACGGCGGTCCTCATCGAGACGCTCGACAGCCTTGGCGCCGACGTCCGCTGGGTGTCGTGCAACATCTTCTCGACGCAGGATCACGCCGCAGCGGCGGTGGTGGTCGGCCGTCCGGAGACGGGTGGCACGGTGCAGAACCCGAAGGGCATCCCCGTGTTCGCCTGGAAGGGCGAGACGCTCGAGGAGTACTGGTGGTGCACGAAGGAAGCGCTCGTGTGGCCCGATGGCACCGGCCCCGACCAGATCGTCGACGATGGCGGCGATGCGACGCTCTTCGTCCACAAGGCGCTCGAGTTCGGCACTGCCGACAAGGTTCCGACCTTCGACGCCGACAAGGAGCCGGAGGAGTGGGGGATCATCCTCCAGACGCTCCGTGAGGAACTCGGCAAGGCGCCCGAGCAGTGGCAGCAGGTGGCGCGCGGCATCAAGGGCGTGAGCGAGGAGACGACGACGGGCGTGCACCGCCTGTACGAGATGATGACCGCCGGCACGCTGCTGTTCCCGGCCATCAACGTCAACGACGCGGTCACCAAGAGCAAGTTCGACAACCTGTACGGCTGCCGGCACTCACTGACCGACGGCATCATGCGCGCCAGCGACGTGATGCTCTCGGGCAAGGTCGCCGTCGTCTGCGGGTACGGCGACGTCGGCAAGGGCTGCGCGCAGTCGCTGCGCGGCCAGGGCGCGCGCGTCATCATCACCGAGATCGATCCGATCTGCGCGCTGCAGGCGGCGATGGAAGGCTACCAGGTGACGACGCTCGAGGACGTGCTCGAGACGGCCGACATCTTCATCACGGCGACCGGCAACAAGAACATCATCACCGCCGAGCACATGGCCAGGATGAAGGACAAGGCCATCGTCGGCAACATCGGCCACTTCGACAACGAGATCGACATGGCCGGCCTGAAGAAGGTGCCGGGCATCGAGCGGATCAACATCAAGCCGCAGTACGACGAGTGGCGCTTCGCCGACGGGCACAGCGTGATGATCCTCGCCGAGGGGCGCCTGTTGAACCTCGGGTGCGCGACCGGGCATCCCAGCTTCGTGATGTCGGCCTCCTTCACCAACCAGGTGATGGCCCAGATCGAGCTGCACACGAACAACGCCTCGTACGAGAAGAAGGTCTACACGCTGCCCAAGCGTCTCGACGAGAAGGTGGCGCGTCTGCACCTCGACAAGCTCGGGGTCAGGCTCACGGTCCTTGCCAAGGAGCAGGCCGACTACATCGGCGTGCCCGTCGAGGGTCCGTACAAGCCGGAGCACTACCGGTACTGATCCGTCCGTGCAGCCTCGTGCTGCACGATTCTCCGGCGCCTCCACCGATGCGGGGCTGGTCAGGACTCTGGCCAGCCCCGTTCATCGTTCCCAGACCATCGCTTCTCCGCGCCGCGCCGACACGTACACACGGCGGAACACGGATGCAGGCAGCAGGCCCACCTCAGGACCGCTCGTCCACGCCTCGTCGTCAACCCGCAGCACGTCAACTGCACCCAGATCGAGGTCCGCGAGCCGCAGCGCCGGGTGATGTTCCACCTGCACGTCGCGTCGGCCCACGTGCGTCTCGAGCCCGGCCGGGCGCCGCTGCCCCCGCTCGGGTCCGAGCGCGTCGTCGGCCGCATCGGCATCGATCACCAGCACGTTGGCGCCGGAATCGAGGACGAGCGCGTGCCTGTTTCGCGTCCCGGGGAAATGCAGCACGGGCCTGTCCGCACTCCACGAGAGCGGCACCCGCACGCCGTCGCGCGGCGGCTCGATCCAGCCGAGCACCAACCGCCCGCGCTCGAGGTCGATCAGGTAGTCGAAGCGACCGAGGACGTCCTGTCCGAGGATGCCCTCGGCATCCGCAACCGTCTCCCGCACGAGGCGCAGGTCGTGAATCGCCACGTCGAGATCGCGAGCCACGGTGACGCCGTCGATGCGCAGGGTGCCGAGCCGGCCGATGGGAACGGAGGTGCTGCCGGCGATTGTCGTCACCAGCGTACGCCCGGAGGAGAGCACACCGAGGCGGTCGGCAAGCGTTGTCGCGATCGTCGTGCCGGTTGCGCCGGTATCGACAACGAACCAGGCAAGGCGACCAGGCGCCACCTCGACGCGCACCACCGGAACCCCGTCTGGCCCGACGCGCAGTCGGGCCTCGCGCGTGGGCGCCGGGCCGGGGGCGCCGCCGTGCTCAGGAACTACGGACATGGTGAAGATCGTCAACAGCAGGATCAGGGACGAGGGCATGTCATCTCCTCCGGGGCGAACCGACATCCGGGTTGACGACACGCTTTCGTGAACGACGTGAAGGATTCGTGAGGTTCTGATGCCTGCAGCGAGGTACCGCTTCGGCGATGTCGAAGTGGATGTGGCAGGACGCGAAGTGCGACGCACCGGGGAGCGTGTGGCGCTCGAGCCGAAGGCGCTCGACGTGCTGTTGTTGCTGCTCGCCGAGGCAGGAGCTGTGGTCGACAAGCGTCGGCTGCTTCGCGAGGTCTGGGCGGACGCCCACGTGACCGACAGTTCACTGGCGCGTGCGGTGACGCAGGTCCGTCGCGCGATCGGCGACGACCCGAAGTCACCATGCTTCGTGGAGACCGTTCCCACGCGCGGCTATCGCTTCATCGGTCGGCTGACGCCGGAACAGGTCCACCATGAGGCTCCCGCCCCCGGGCACGCGTCGTCTTCCGGCAATCGCGAGCCCGTGTCGGCAGCGGCCGGCACCCACGCCGCGGCTGCACGCGTCAGCGTCTGGCGTCGGCCACCCGCCATCGCCGGAGCTGCTGCCATCGCCATCGTCGTCGTCGCCGCTGTGCTCGGGAGCCTGATACCCGGCAGGTCGGCGTCGCGGGGGGGGGCCGGCGGACTCGGCGGGTCTCTGGTCGAGGCCGCCACGCGGCGAGCCGTGCAGTTGACGACGTCGCGTGGTCTCGACGCGGCCCCGGCGCTCTCGAGCGACGGATCGTGGCTCGCGTACGCGTCCGATGCGTCGGGCGCACTCGAGATCCACGTGCGTCCCCGCCTGTCGAGCGGCGAGTCCCGCCGCCTGACCGACAACGGCGGCGACAACGTCGATCCGGCGTGGTCGCCAGATGGGCAGTGGCTCGCGTTCCACTCGCGGCGGTTCGGCGGCATCTGGATCGTCCCCGCTGGAGGCGGTCCGACGCGACAGGTGGTCCCGGACGGGGCGTCGCCGGCCTGGTCCGTGGACGGGCAGTCGATCCTGTTCCAGACGGCCGGCGAGGCGGACATCCTCGGAGGGACGGGCGGATCGCCGTCGACGCTCGCGACCGTGCGGATGGCGACAGGTGAGGTCACGGCGGTGACACGGCGGGGCGATCCGCCGGGGTCGCATGGCAGGCCCGTTCCGCTACCCGGGAATGCCGGTGTGGTGTTCGTGGCGGTGCAGGTGCCGGCGGCCGAGTTGTGGCACATCCCGGCCGGTGCGCGTCCGGAGAAGCTCGGCGCATGCCACGCGACGTGCCGCCCGTTCGCGTTCAGCAGGAACGGCGTGACCTGGATTGGTGCCGTGCGCGGTTCCAAGGCCGGGGAACTCTGGCTCGCTCCGATCACGAAGGAGGGACGCGTCGACACGGCGGCAGCGCAGACGACCCCGTTGCCGTTGGCCATCAGCATTCGCGACCTTGCGGTATCAGGCGACGGGCGCCACATGGCGTTCACCAACGCGGAGCGCACGAGCGAAGCCTGGACGGTGGACCTGCCGGGAGGGCGGGTCACGGCGGCGACGTCACCCCAGGTACTGCTGGCCGAGCGGCGGCCGCGCTACAGCGAGTTCGCCATCTCGCCCGATGGACGTCGGCTCGCCTACACGACGTCTCGGCTGGGCGATCCGCCGGAACCGTGGGTCCACACGCTCGAGAACGGCGAGTCACGGCAACTCGCCGCGGCCGTGCCGGGGTTCGTGAAGGGATGGGCGCCCGACGGCCGGGCGCTCGCCCTCGTCGACCCGCATGCGCCGTTCGCGGTGCAGCGCGTCGAGCTCACCACGGGGCAGTCACGTCCGCTGGTCCGCCTGGATCACTGGGCCTCCGAGCCCGACGTGGCGCGCCGCATGTTCACGCTCCGCCTCTCGCCGGACTTCCGGCAGTTCGTCTACACGTCCGACGAGGGCGGTGCGCTCGGCACGTGGCTGGCCGACGTCGACGGGAACACGTCGCCCGTGCGCATCGCGCGTGAGACGAGCTTCGGCAGCTGGTCGCGCGACGGGCGGCAGATCGCGCTTCAGTCGATGCGCGGCTGGCGCACCTCGCTGGCCGTGCACGACCGTGGTACGGGCCGCCTTCGCGTTCTCGTCGGCGATGCCGACCATGCCTGGCCCAACGGCTGGTCGCCCGACGACCGCCACGTGGTGTTCGCGGCGCTCCGCGAAGGGCGATGGGCGATCGAGGTCGTCGACGTAGGATCGGGCGTGGGGGGGGGGGCGGGCCGGCCCCCCGCCCC
>JAEYZV010000315.1 GCA_023427865.1 Acidobacteriota bacterium | reverse complement strand
GCGGCTTCACGATGGTGGAGCTGCTCGTCAGCAGCGCGGTGATGATACTCGTGCTCGGCATCACCACGGGCGTGCTGACGCGCTCGAGCACGATGTTCACGCAGCAGCGCGTGTCGATGGACGCCCGCAACAGCTCGGCGGCCGGCATCGACCTGATGACGCGGCTGCTGCGGCAGTCGTCGTGCACGAACACCGCCGTGTACTGCCAGTCGATCACCCCGGACCCCGACGGCAACGGCGTGTTCGACTCCGTGCGGATTCGCGCCGACTGGAACCCCCGCGACGGCGTCCTGGACGATCCCTACGAAGACGTACTCTTCGTCGTCGATACGGTCAACAACCGGTTGATGAAGCGCGAGCCCTCGGACGCGGCGCTGGTGCCGTTCGGCGACGGCGTGCAAACGATAGGGTTCACGTACCTGAACCAGAACGGCGGCCCGCTCGCCAATCCCGTGGCCGTCCCGCACCTGATCGGCGGCGTCGTCGTGACGATCACCACCCCGCCGAGCAACGGACTGCCGGCGGTCACCAGCTCCAGCACGATCAGCGTCCGGAGGATCAAGTGAGCACTCACGCCCCCACGCGGCCGCGCCGTGACGAACGCGGCGCGTCGATGATCTTCACCCTGCTCTCGCTCGCGATGGTGACGGTGCTCGGGCTCACGCTCACCAGCGTCGGCATGTCCACGATGGCGATGGCGACGGCGGAGAGCGAGACCACCGAGGCGCTGGCGATTGCCGACGCGGGCATCGAGCACGGCAAGCAGCTGATCCTCTACCAGGATTGGCAGAGCCTGAACGTGTTCCTGCAGCGTGGAGATGCGGCTGCCTGCTCGTGGGACGAGCTTGCCGACGTGCCGGTCGGCGCGTTGCCCGCTGGCTACCCGGCCAGCGGCAGCGGCCAGTTCATCCCGTCGGCTGGACGAGCGTTCGCCCAGGGCACGTACTACGTGCAGCTGTGCGACAACCACGCCGCCGAATCGGCTGCTGCGACGCCGGACGTGGACCCCAACACCGACGTGGACAAGATCATCAAGATGCGAAGCGTGGGCCTCGGGCCCCGAGGGTCGCGCGCTGCGGTCGAACTCCTGCTCGGCGCCTCGGCGATGCCCGCAGTGGTCGTCAACGGCAGTCTCGAGGTGAAGGGTAATCCGACGGTGACGGGTCCTGCGGGATCGATTCACGCCAACGGCACGCTGCTGCTGTCGGGCAATCCCTGCACGCACGTGTACTACGCGAGTGTGGCTGGCACGACCGAGAGCGGCAACGTCCAGGGCGGCACCGCGTGCACGGCCGCCGACGTCGACGCCCGGCCGTTCTCGCCCCCCATCAACATTCCGAAGCTGACTCCCTACGAAGTGGCGCTGCGCGCGCAAGCCGCCGGGTTCGCCGTGACGACGCTCTCGTTCGTCGGCAACACGGGCAAGGCCTACAGCGGCCTGCCGGCTGCGGCCGGCACCAACCCGCCCGCCGGCGCCGAGATCGCCTGGCCGCAGGGATGGGAATTCAAGAACAACGGCAAGACGTGGGAATCCAAGGGCCAGACCGCCGCCGGCACGTACTACGTGATCGGCAACGCCGACGTGACGGCGAACACCGAAGGCGTCGGCGTCCCGAACGCGGCGATCAGCGTGCTCGCCGAAGGCTCGATCTCGGCCAACGGCAACCCGAACGTGATTCCCCACTCGAACGTGCCCTTCATCGGCCCGATCCTGATGGTCGCTGGTCACGATCTCGATCTCGGCGCCACGTTCGACGCGGCGTATGAAGGCCTGTTCTATGCGCGTCACCAGCTCGACATCAAGGGCAGCCCGACGTTGAACGGCCAGGTCATCGCGCTCAACGAAGCCGACGTGGCGTACCAGACGAAGAACCCCGTCACCAAGTCCGGAGGCGTCATGGTGATCTCCGGCAATCCCACGATCAACTACACGGGCAACGGGCTGCAGTCGGTGCGCGCCCTCACCTGGCGCGAGTGCCGCGGCAACTGGGCGGGCGCCACGTTCGCCGGCGGCGTCATGACCGACCCCGGACACTCCTGCGGCGCGCCCTGAGGGCAGGTAACAGGAGAGCAGGTGTCAGGTAACAGGGGGCAGGGGGCAGGTAACAGGGGTTAATGCGTCGCCCTGTCGGGCGCGGGGGCCGACGCGTAGAAGTCCTCCATGAACCGTCGCGAGTACGCGTCGAGGCGTTGCCGCACGATGTTCGGTGACGCGCTCGCCACGATGAGCCCGGCATGGTGCGGCATGTCGATTCGCCGCACGATCTCTGGATCGTCGTACGCCGAGGTATCGGGCCGCTCCTGTCGCGCCAGCGACAGCACGAGCCCCGCGTGGTCCTGCCGATGCGGAGGCACCTCGTAGGTGCCGTGCTCGCCGGCGATCTCCACCTTCGCCCACTCCTGCCACAGGTCGAGCCCGCTCGCTGCCGCGATCACGTCGACGATGAACGCGCCGCCGACGCGGGCGGCCGTTTCGAGGAAGTAGTAGCGCCCGTCGGCGTGCGCGCGGATGAACTCGGAGTGCGTGACTCCGCGCACGAGCCCCAGCACGTCCAGCAACTGTCGATTCAACGCCTCCAGGGCACGCGCATCGTCGGACCGGGGATCGACGGTGCTCGTGGTGAAGATGCCACCCTCGTGCGCGACGGTGAATGGCGGTGAGCCGTAGCGATGCACGGCCGAGAAGCGCACCTGCCGATCGAAGACGATCGAGTCGACGTGGTAGATGTCGCCCGGCACGAACTGCTCGAGCAGCGAGAAGGCGCGCATGTCGCCGAGCGACTCGAGATGTCGCCAGAGTTCCTCGCGCGTGCGCACCTTGGCGATGCCGATGGCGGCCGCCTGCGAGCGAGGCTTGACGAGCCAGTCGCCGGGTTCTGAGTCGAGATAGGCGTCGATCTCCGCGTCGTTGAACAGCGCGACGAACGGCGGCACCAGAATGCGCTGATCCCGGGCGCGCATGCGCATGGCGAGCTTGTCGCGGAAGTACCGGGCCGTCGTCTCGCCCATGCCGGGCACGCGGAAGTGTTCGCGCAGCAGCGCGGCAGTCTCCACGTCGAAGTCGTCGAGGGCGACGATGCGGTCGATGCGACGGGTGCGGGCCACGTGGCTCACGCCCTTCAGCAGGTCGTCACGCGAGATGTCAGCGGGCACGAGGAAGACATCGTCGATGGCCTCGCGCGGCCAGCTCGGCGCGTCCTTCAGGGCCTCGGTCGTGACGAGCAGCACCGTGCACCCCTGGCGCTTGCACTCCCGCAGGAACTCGGCGCCCTTCTCGAACGTGGCAACGCAGAGGATGGTCAGCGCATCGGCAGGCATGGCGTGTCGCGCATCATAGCGTGTCGATTGATCAGCGCACGGCGTTGCGCCTGCGAAGGACCGGGCGCCTCAGAGAGCCGCCCCTACCTGGCGTTCCGATGTCCGACATCCCGACGTTCGGGAGTTGCGACGTTCGGACGTTCAGGTGTGCGTCAGTCGAGCGCGGCGAGTTCGCCGGGCACGATGGGGCGGGTGCGCGGCAGCTTGCCGCGGTAGGCGAGCCATCCCATTCCCGCGAGGACGCCGACGAACGCCAGCAGCTTCACCGTGTCCGGCATCGGCCCCTTGGGCATCGTCAGGTACAGCACCCAGAGGACGTCGTGCGCCGCGGCCACGGCCCAGACGGTGCCGTAGAAGTAGCGGCGCTCGTGTCCTTCCCCGGCGGTCGAGCGCTTGACGCGCGGCAGGTATCCCGCCAGTCCGAGTGCCCAGATCGTGCCCGCGACGGGAAAGTACGCGTACGCGTATATCTCCTTCAGCATCCAGGCGCCCGTCACGATGGCGACGACGAGGCCGGCGATGTTGAGTGCCGCGAACGTCACGGCTTCTCCCCAGGCAAAGGAGTAGCAGATGCGGCGGTACAGCGGGTTCGGGCGGTCTTCGGTGAACCGGATGATGTACGGCGCCGGCTCGCATCCGGGCAGGCGTCCGAGCGCGAACGGGATGCCCGTCCCGACGAGCACGACCGCCAGCCATGCGGCCATGCGGCCGTCGAATCCCCGCTCGAACAGGTCGAACGTCAGCGGGCCCGGCGCGATGAAGAACACGAAGATCCAGAGTGGCCAGTGGAGCCAGCGATAGTAGAGCTTGTTGCGTGTCCGGATCCGGCGCTGATGGTCATACTCGACGGGAATGCGGTGCGACACAGCAGGGCAGTATAAGGCGTGCCGACGGCGCACAATGGAAAGCGATGCGTACCTGTCCCTTGCTCCTGCTGCCGGCCGTCGTCGGCCTGTGTATCGTCCTGGGCACGCCGATCGGGTCGAGCCACGTGCGCGCCGCGGCAGGACAACAAGCCGCGACGCGCGCTGCGAATCCGACGCCGCCGCCGGTGCAGCCGGTCGCCACCATCGACCTCGAGCGGTACCTGGGACGGTGGTACGAGATCGCACGGTTCCCGAATCGCTTCCAGGAGAAGTGCACGGGCAACGTCACCGCACAGTACGCCAGGCGCGACGACGGGCGACTCGACGTGCGCAACGCGTGCGCCACCAACGAAGGAACGGTCGAAACCAACGGCGTCGCGCGTCGGGCCGACAAGAGGGGGCCCGCTTCCAGGCTCGAGGTGCGATTCGCGCCCGCCATCCTGTCGTTCCTCCCGGCTGTCTGGGGCGACTACTGGATCCTCGACATCGCCCCGGACTACAGCACCGCCGTCGTCGGCTCGCCCGACAGGCAGTACTTGTGGTTCCTCTCCCGCACGCCCTACGTGGACCAGGCGACGTACGCGCGCATGGTAGGGGTAGCACGATCGCAGGGCTTCGACGTCGAGCGCCTGCAGCGCACCCCGCAGGACGCGCGCGAGTAGGTGACCGTCGCCCAGGGGGCGACGGCTACGTACCTGAGGCACCGAGCTTCCGGCACAGGCAGGTACCGTGGCCCAGGGGGGCGGCGGCTACACACGGGACACGCTGCGCCTCAGTTGCGCGCGCCAGGGCGCATGTACGTGCGCGCGAGGAACGCATCCCAGAGGCTGTCGGGCAGGAGCGCCCGCAACGTCATGAGAATGTGCGCGGATGTCGTGACGCGGTACCGTGCCCTGGGGTCGCGGGCCGTCAACGCGCGTTCGACCACCTCCGCCACGGCCTCGGGCGGGCCGCCGAAGCGCGCGAGCGCACCCGTGACGTACGACTCACGCGTGATGCGATCCACGTCGGCGGTGAACGCGCCGTACGGCCCCGCGGTCGCCGACCCCATGCCGTCGAGGCTCGCACTTGCAGCCGTGCTGAACCGGGTGCGAATCAAACCCGGCTGGACGAGCACCACGTGAATGCCGAACCCGCCCACTTCGAACCGCAGCGAGTCGCTTATCGCCTCGAGCGCGTGCTTGGTGGCGGGGTAGATGCCGCCGCCCGGCAACGAGAAGCGCCCGCCCATCGATCCGATGGTGACGATGCGGCCCTGGCGCCGGGAGCGCATGCCGGGGAGCACGAGCTGCGTGAGCCGGATTGCGCCGAACACGTTGGCCTCGAACTGGCGGCGGATGCGCGCCATCGGCACCATCTCGATCGGCCCCGCCTGGCTGTAGCC
The DNA here is from genome assembly GCA_023427865.1 of Acidobacteriota bacterium. Taxonomy (GTDB): domain Bacteria; phylum Acidobacteriota; class Vicinamibacteria; order Vicinamibacterales; family Vicinamibacteraceae; genus Luteitalea. Next base: position 105 of record JAEYZV010000315.1, on the reverse strand, counting down.
GGCGTTGTTCACGAGCGCGCCGATGCCACCGCATTCAGCGAGGATGGTCTCCACGGCCGCCTGCATCGACGCCTCCTGCTCGACGTCGAGCGCGAGCACGCGGCA
>JAEYZV010000092.1 GCA_023427865.1 Acidobacteriota bacterium | reverse complement strand
GCGCACATCGCGCAGCGTCAGCCGGCCAAGCCCGGGGTGGCGCGCGCGTCCGAGGCGCCGAAGTTCCTCGACGCGCACCAGTTCGCGACGCTGACCCTCGTGGCGGACATCATCGTGCCGGGATCGGTCGCCAGCGGCAGCCCGCAGTACATCGACTCGGTGCTCGCCATCGAGCGCGAGGACGTGCGTCGGACGTTCGTCGGCGCGCTCGCCTCGCTGGACGCGGTCGCGCGCGAGCGGCACGGCGCGACGTTCCGCGCCATGGCCGCCGCGCAGCAGCTCGCGCTGCTCGAGGAGGCCGCTGCGGCGGCGCCAGACGTCGTGGCGCCAGCGACGCCGCCGCCCCCGGACGCCCCCGCGCCGTCCGTGCTGGCGCCTCGCACGATCACGCTGCGGCACCCGGTCAGCGTTCTCAAGACGTGGATTGCGGGCGCGCACTACTCGTCGGAGGCCGGCATGAAGGAACTCGGCTTCACGGGCATGGTGTTCTTCCAGCACTTCCCTGCGTGTGAGCACGCAGAGGGCCACCAGTAGAGGACCGCCACGCCATGCAGACCGAACCCGCGGGCCAGCACTTCGACGTCGTCATCGTCGGTTCCGGCGCATCGGGCGGCTGGGCCGCCAAGCGCCTGGCTGAAGCCGGCCTGCGCGTGGCCGTGCTCGAGGCAGGCAAGGCGCTCACCGACGGCGACTACAAGGAACACGTCCAGGCGTACCAGTTGCCGTACCGCGGACGCACCAAGCGCCCGTTCGAACACGAGCAGCCGCAGCAGTCGCAGTCGTACTCGCTGCGCGAATGGAACGCCGACTGGTTCGCCAACGACATCGACGAGCCCTATCGCGACGACTCCGACCCCGGCTTCGTCTGGGTGCGCACGCGCGTCGTCGGCGGCCGCACGAACATCTGGGGCCGCGCCTGCCTGCGCCTGAGCGACATCGACTTCAAGGCCGCGTCGCACGACGGCGCCGGCGTCGACTGGCCGATCTCCTATGACGACATCGCGCCCTACTACGATCTCGTCGAGGAATACGTCGGGGTGTCGGCGATGCAGGAGGGCCTGCCGCAGTTGCCCGACGGCCGCTTCCAGCCGCCGATGGGGCTCACGTGCCACGAGGTGGCGGTACGCAACCGCGTGCGCAAGGCGTTCGGCTATACGGTGACGCAGGGCCGCACGGCGAACCTGACCCGCGCGGTCGGCACCCGCCAGCCGTGCCACTATTGCGGCCCGTGCGAGCACGGGTGCGTCACCCACTCCTACTTCAACTCCGCGTTCACGACGATGGCCGACGCGGTGAAGACCGGTCGGTGCACGCTCGTGACCGGCGCCATGGCGTACAAGGTGCTCATGGATCCCGCGACGCATCGCGCGCGCGGCGTGCTGTACATCGATAGGGAGACGCGCCAGCCGCGCGAGATCACCGGCCGCGTCGTGGCGCTCTGCGCGCAGACGCTCGAGTCGGTGCGCATGCTGTTCAACTCGGCCACGCGCCAGGCCCCCAACGGCCTCGCCAACTCGAGCGGCCTGTTGGGAAAGTACCTGATGACGCATTTCTCCGACGCCGGCGCGTCGGGGGAGATGCCCGATCTCGTCCAGACCCCGACGATGGCCGGTGCCAACCGTCCCTGCGGCCTGTTGACGCCACGCTTCCGGAACCTGCCGGGTGGACCGAAGACCGCGGAGTTCCTGCGCGGGTACGCGCTCAGCACGTACGTCGGCGGCGGCTTCGACTTCGCCGCGCCGGGGATCGGCGAGGCTTACAAGCGGGCCGTCGCGGCCGCCCGACCCTCGACGGTGAACCTGTCAGGGTTCGGTGAGTGCCTCCCCTACGAGGAGAACACCTGCGCCATCGACCCGGACACGCTCGACGCGTACGGCATTCCGGTCGTGCGCCTGCGCATCACGCCGCGGGAGAACGAGCGGGCGATGCAGCGCGACATGGCGATGCGCGCGGCCGAGATCCTCGAGGGCATCGGCGCGAAGAACATCCGGCAGCGCCACGGCATGCGCGGCCAGGCGCACGAGGTCGGTGCGGCCAGGATGGGCGTCGACCCGAAGACGTCGGTGCTGAACGCGTTCCTGCAGTCGCACGACGTGCGGAACCTGTTCGTGATGGACGGGTCGTGCTTCCCGTCGAGCGCGTGGCAGAACCCGACGCTGACGATCATGGCCCTTGCCGTGCGTTCGTCCGACTACCTGCTCGAGCAGCTCAGGAAGGGCGACGTGTAATCCGGCGGCCGGACACAAGCCACGGCGGTCGGGGCTCGGAGCGCCGGCCCGATCCACGCGGAGCGCCGAGGCTCGTCCTACCCGACGGGGTTGTCGACCGCGGCGGCGGTGTGGGGCGACGATGCCTCGCGCTCACGCCATTGCGCGACCGTCACGTACAGCACGGGCACGAGGAACAACGTGACGAGCGTGGAGGCCGTCAACCCGCCGACGACCACCCGTGCCAGCGGCGCCTGCAGGCCCGCGCCCTCGCCCCAGCCGAGCGCCAGCGGCAGCAGGCCCAGGACGGTGGTCGCCGTCGTCATCAGGATCGGGCGCAGCCGGGTCTGTGCCGACTCCATGGCCGCGTCGAGGGGCCCGAGCCCGGCCTCGCGGCGACGCAGGTTGATGTAGTCGACGAGCACGATCGCGTTGTTCACGACGATGCCGACGAGCATCACCATGCCCATCACGCTCTGCACGTTGATGGTGGTGCCGGTCAGCAGCAGCGCCGGTACCACGCCGACGAGCGCGACCGGGACGCTCGTCATCACGAGCAGCGGGTCGATGAGCCGCTCGAACTGGCCTGCCATCACCATGTACACGAGCGCGAGGGCGAGCGCGATGGCGATCACGAAGTCGCGTGACGCCCGCTGCTGTTCGCGCCAGGCGCCGCCAAAGGTCATCGAGAACCCCGGGGGCATGGGCAGGTCCGCCGTCGCCCGACGGATGCCCGCCACCGCGTCGCCGAGCGCCACGCCGGACTCGAGGTTCGCCGTGATGTAGGTGACGCGCTGGCCGTCGATGCGATCGATCGTCGTCGGCCCGCGGGCCGACTGCGGGCGGACCAGCGCCGACAACGGGAGGACCTGGCCGTCCGGCGTGCGAATCGGCAGCGCGCGCAGGTCGTCTGCCGAGACGCGGTCGTCCGGTTGCAGACGGACCGTGATCGGGAACTGCTCGCCCCCATCGCGGAAGTACCCCGCGCGCCTGCCGGCGACACCCGTCTGCACGGCAGCCGCCACCTCCTGGACGGTCAGCCCCGCGTCCGCGATGCGGGCGCGATCGAAGTAGAGGTTCCGCTCTGGACGGCCCTCCTGCTGCGAGATGTCCACCTCCTCCACGCCTGGCACCTGCTGCATGCGGTCCCGGACATCACGCGACAGTGCCATCGACGTCGCGAGGTCGTAGCCGCGCAGCTGCACCTCGACGGCCTCGTCGCCGCCGCTCGCGCTGAAGATGCGCCGCAGGATCCACAGGCCCGACTGCGCGTCGACGCGGACCTCGGCGCCGGGGATGCGGCCGGCCGTCGCCTCGCGGAGCCGGTCGGCGAGCACGGACGGATCGATGGTGCGGCTCGCGGCGTCCACGAGCCGGATCTCGACCTCCGCGTTGTCGCTCCACATCTGCGTCGCGACCGACGCGACCTGCCCTTCCGGGAGCACCGGGCGGACGAGGCGTTCCAGTTCCTCGAGGTACGTTCGCGCCACGGCGATGCTCGTGCCGCGTCCCATCTCGAGCTCGACGTCGATGGCGTCGGTGTCGAGCTCCGGCGCGAGCTCCACGGGAATGCGCGTCCAGAGCGCGCCCGCCAGCAGGACGAGCAGGGCCGTCAGACCGATGATGCGGCCGCGATGCGCCATCGCGCCGTGCAGCGCGCGGGTGTAGTGTGCGTCGACCCACGCGAACGCGCGCGCCGCGCGCGACGGGTGCACCTGGCCGCGCGCGTCCTCGTCGGGCACGTGCAGGAAGCGCGAGGCGAGCACGGGCACCAGCGTGAGCGCCACCAGCAACGAGCATGCGAGCGTGAACACCACGACGAGCGCCAGCGTCTGGAACAGCTGTCCGCTGACCGTCGCCATGAACACGACCGGCAGGAAGATGACGCAGGTGGTCAGCGTGGAGGCGATCACCGCGCCAGACACCTCCCGGGTGCCGACGTTGGCCGCCAACCCTGCGGGCACGCCCTGCTGCCGGTGGCGCACGATGTTCTCGATCACCACGATCGCGTTGTCCACGATCATGCCGATGCCGAGCGCCAGCCCGCCGAAGGTCATCTGATTCAGCGTGAGCCCCGAGAAGTAGAGCACGGCGAACGAAGCGACGATCGAGATGGGAATCGCCAGCGCGATGATCGCCGTGCTCGCGCCGTTGCGCAGGAACACGTAGAGCACGAACACGGCGAGCAGGCCGCCCGAGAGCGCCGAGGACCGCACGTTGGCCATCGACTCGCGGATGAACACGCTCTGGTCGCGGTCGATGCTCACGTGCACGTCGTCACGTTCTGCGTTGATGGCGGCGACCTCCTCCCGCACGCGGTCGACGACTGCGACGGTGTTGGCCCCGCTCTGCTTCTGCACGCGCAGGCGCACGACGGGACGGCCGTCGACCTCGGCGAGGTTGGCGACGTCCTCGTACCCGTCGACGACCTCGGCGACGTCGCGGACGCGAATCGGCGCGCCGGAGGCCGTGGTCCGGATGACCGTGGCGGCGATCTCGTCGACATCGCGGTACTCGCCGCGCGTGCGGACGTACAGGTCGTTGACGCCGGCCTTCACGTTACCGCCGGGCAACTGCACGTTCTCGCGCGACAGCGCCGCCACCACGTCGTCTCCGGTCAGTCCTGCGGCGCGCAGTCGATCGCGCCGCAGCTGGACCTGGATCTCGCGGTACACGCCGCCGACGATCGTGATGGCCCCGACACCGGAGATCTGCTCGAACCGCTGCGAGATCTCGCGCTCGAGCAGCCGCGTGGTCGTCGAG
>JAEYZV010000052.1 GCA_023427865.1 Acidobacteriota bacterium | reverse complement strand
GCGGGCAGCTTGCCGACCTTTCGTACGGGAACGAAGCCGGCGCCCAGCCTGTGGGCAAGAGCCGCCCCGAAGATGAACCCGCGGCTCTCCATGCCGACGACGAGGTCCAGGGGGGTGTCGAGGTACGGCGCAGCCAGCGCGTCGAGCGACAGGCGCAGGCCCTCGGCATCGCGCCGCAGCGTGGTGATGTCGTAGAAGAGGATGCCCGGCTTCGGGAAGTCGGGAACGTTCCGGATCTTTGTCTTGAGCAAGTCTGCGTTCATGTCTTTCGTAAGGACACCACTACGAATCGTTCAGGCGATCCGGAAGCCACGGACGCCGTCCGGCACCACGTCCTCGGTCACCACGTCTTCCACCCTGGCGCGCGGCGGGCCTTGCCGGAGACGCCATTCGAGCCGCGTCAGCGCCTCGGCGTCGCCCTCCACGTGCGCCTCCACGCAACCGTCCGGCAGGTTGCGCACCCAGCCCCCGAGACCTTCGGCGCGCGCCGTGTCGACGACGAAGGCGCGGTAGCCCACACCCTGCACGCGGCCGCTGATGCGGTATCTCACGGCTCTGACCATCACGTCACCAGCGGCCTGACCCGGTTCGGGCACTCACCGCACCTGAAGCTCATCATCGTAGCAGGCAACGATGCTGGCGGACGCCACCCGAGACAGCCTTCTTCATCGCCGTGATCGCTGAATCTGCCACGCGAGATAGCGCCTTTCTCGCAGATTCTGCAACGGCCCATCCCGCGCCGCGTGTTCTTCCGCCGGTTCCGTGCCTCTTCCGCTGGCCCCTGACTTGCCAGGGAGATTCGCGGACGCACGGGAGGTTGGCCCGCTCATCTCTCGGTGGCTGCCGCCGCCGGAGAGGAGGCGTCCATGGGTCGAACGACACCGGCGGTCGCGGCCGCCCTGTTCCTGCTGCTGCCCTGTATGGCGGCGGCGCAGAACGTCAACATGGGAGAGACGTTCCACGGGCTCGAGGCACGGGCACGACGCGTCACGCTCACGTTTCCGGATGCCGTGGTCGAGGTGCACCGCACCGCCGACAAGGCCATGGAAGGCGTGATCCGCACGCGCGCTGGCGCGGTTGGCGGCCGTCTGCGCGTCGCCGACGGCGATCGCCGGGTGCACTGGCAGCACGAGGGCTCTCGCTCCGCATCGCAGGAGTTCCCGCTGCCCGACGGAGCGGCCGTCGGTCTCGACTGGGCGGGCCATCAGTTGTATGCGCTCCACAGCGATGCGCAGAGCGGGGCCGCGGCTGGCGTCACGGCCGACGTGGCGGGCGAGGCCGGCATGTGGGAGGGCCATCTGCGGCGCAACCGACGCGCGGCCGGACGCGGCGTCTCCTCGGGGCAGCTTGCGTCGCGGCTCGAGGCGATCGAAACGGTCTTCGACGAGGTGGTGGTACGTGCGGCGCTGGATCGGCACGATCGCCGGAAGTCGCCCAAGACGACCCACTACTCGCGGTTCACCGCGCAGATCGTCGACGCGCGGACCGGGGCTCGTCGCGGCTTCGTGCGCTGGTTCGACACGGCGCAGGTCCTCACGTGGAAGATCGAGGGCGGCGACGAAGGCGTGGTGATGCCCGATCGGTTGCCGGGTGGCTGGACGTTCACACCGACGATGGCGTGGGCCAATGTGCAGGGCTACCAGTTCGCGACGCAGGCCGCGCGGACGCTCAAGGCGAGCGACCCGTTTGCCGCCGCGATGCGGGGACTCTTCCAGCGGCCGTCCGCGGCCCCGCCGTTCGCGCAGCTGGCACGCGCGATCGCGCCGCTGCCCACGACGGCCTGGGATCTGCTGTCCTCGCGCGTCGCGCCGGTGCTGCCGGACGTGCCGGAACTCCCCGGCGGCTGGCGTCCGCCGTTCTCGTTCGGCGGCGTCCGGAGGGTGAACGAGGAAGGGTGCGATCGCCTGCACTGGCTCGATGGAACCGTGTTCAGGATGTGCTGCGACATACACGACCGCTGCTACGAGAAGAACGGTTGCTCGGAGAAGAGCTGGTTCTGGCCCTTCGCTGGCAGCTGGTCGTGCCAGCGATGCAACGTCCAGGCGGTGTACTGCTTCTGCACCGCGAGCAACCCGATGTACTGCGGGTCCGGCGGCGGCACCGGGAGCAGCAGTGGCGGCGAGGGCTGCTCGTCCGTGGCCGGGGGCTTCTGTCCGATCGAGTGCCAGACCTGCCAGGCCAACTGAGGCGCCGCGGTTCGGGCGCGGACGGCGAGAGGAGTCGTGATGAGGGTGAGGGCCATGCTGCTGGCGGCCGTGCACGTGGTGGTCGGGGTGGTCGTGCTCGGTACGAGGTGGGAGGGCATCGAGGTCGCGCCGGGTGTGTGGCGCGACTCGGTCAGCCTGCAGCAATGGGGTGTGCTCTGGGCCAGCCTGGGTGTGCTCGGCGCCGCCGGGGCTGCGTGGCTGCCCCCGTGGGGCCTTCGCATCCTCGTGCCGCTGCCGCTGCTGGCATGGATCGGCTGGTCGCTGGCAGGCGGCACACTCCTGCCGATCGCGTTCGCCATCTACGCTGTTCCCACGCTCCTTGCGTGGGGCGCGGGTCTTCTCACCGGCGACGCGGCACGCCAGCTGGCACGGTCCGTGAAACGTGGGCGGGCATGAGCAAGAACAACAACGTCAACCCGGGGCAGTACAAAGAGGCTGGCCGTGAACGGCAGGGCGAGGATGTCGTACACGCCGATCACAAATCGCAATACACGACCAACCAGCCGCCACCGAAGGGCCAGGCGACACGGCAGCCGGATGCCTCCTCGCGAACGGGAAAGCGGAACACCGAATGACTAGGCGGGCCAAGGC
>JAEYZV010000543.1 GCA_023427865.1 Acidobacteriota bacterium | reverse complement strand
GCTTCGCGCGGCTCTTTCCGAACGACAGGGCCTTGTTGCCCCCGCTCTGCATCTGCCGCATGAAGAAGATCCAGAAGCCAATCATCAGGAGAATGGGCGCCCACGTGTAGAGGAACATCCCCCACGGGCTGCCGGTCGGCTCCTTGGCGTTGACCTCGACCTTGTTGGCCACCAGCTTGTTGCCGAGGCCTTCGTACTGGCTCGGCGCATAGGTCCGGACCTTCTCGCCGCCCGACTTGTAGGTGGCGACGATCTCCTGGCCCGTGATGGTGACCGTGTCGATCTTGTTCGTATCGAGCTGCTGTACGAACTCACTGAATGGGATGACCTGTTCGCGGGTCTGGAACGTGGTTGAGAAATTCCAGATCAAGACCCCGACGATGACGAGCACCATCCAGAACAGCAGGCTCCTGAGCGTCGAGTTCAAGCCTTTCCTCCTGACGACCGCGTAGCTTGCAAGAGTAGCACGGCGGATGTGTGTGGCTGGATTGCAAATTCCTCGCCGACTGCCAGGCCAACCACCCATGCAATCTGCCCGTCGGCTGACGTGACGACGGGAACGCGATCCCGGTCATTCCGGGGGACTTTCCGGTTCACCATCAAATCCTGAATCTTCTGACTACCGGGCGCGCCCCTCGGCCGCATCCGATCGCCTGGCCGGCGTCCCCGGATCACGAGCGCCGTCCCCACACGTGCGGCGTCGAGCGCCACCGCCATCGTTCCGTCCTGCGGCGGCCGAGCGTCAGGCTGCCATTGCTCGCGTCGGAGAACTGACGCTTCGATGCGCAGACCTGCCTCGCTCACGTCCACCGCGCCCGGAAATTCCAGCACCCGGGGCGCAATTTCCGTGGCTCGCGAGCCGCTCATGCCCCAGCTCGCCGCGGCCGCCGCGCCCGCCTGGGCTCCGCTCGTCACGTGCAGGCGCGTGCCCCGACGTGTCACGTTCAGCGACCGGAGACGCGCGGTGTGTCCGTCGCGCAGCCGCTCGAGCCGGGCCAGCGCCTCCACGAGTTCCAGCGACACCTGCCCGCGCGGCAGCACCCGTTCGAGCGCCGCCCTGCGCACGCGACGCCGGAGCGCCGACGGAACGGCGGCGAGGCGCGTGATGTCGATCGACACGGCCCGCCCGGCAGCGGCCCGGTCGGCAGCGAGCCCGCCCGGATCGGGCCGATCGGGATCGGCGGCCTCCAGCAGCACCGACGGCAGTTCAGCGGCCACGCACGCCGCAAGCCATCGCTCGTCATCGCGCCACGCGTCGGCCTGCCGCGCCAGCCGTTCCGGTAATCGTGGTCCGCTCACCTGCATCAACGCCGGGAGCACCACCTGACGCACGCGGTTGCGGGGGATGTCGAGGTCGCGGTTGGTCGCGTCCTCCCTCCACGTGAGACCCCGTTCACGCGCGTAATGTTCCACGTCCGCCCGCCGCACCTCGATCAGCGGCCGGATCAGCCGACCGCGGACCGGCCACATGCCCGCCAGCCCGCGCGTGCCGGCGCCACGCAGCAGGCGCAGCAACACCGTCTCCGCCTGGTCGTCCAGTGTGTGGCCGATTGCGATGCGGCTGGCCTCGCGTCGGCGCGCGACGAGCCGGAAGGCCGCGTGCCGCAATGCGTGCGCCGTACGCTCGACCGACCAGCGGCGGCGTGCGGCCTCGAGCCTCACGTCCACGTGCACGAGGTCGAACGGCAGGTTCATCGCGGCCGCCACCTCCCCACAGAACTGCGCGTCCGCGTCGGCCTCCGCCCCGCGCAGCCCGTGATGGACGTGCACGACCCCCACGATCTCCGCTCCGGCGCGCGGCCCCAGCGTCGACAGCACGTGCAGCAGCGCCATCGAGTCCGCCCCGCCGGAGAGCGCCACCAGCACCCGGTCGCCCTCCTCGAGCTGGCCATACCGGCGGATCGTCGCCCACACGCGGGTCGGAAAGCGGGTCACGGCAGGTAACAGTTACTCAGGTACCAGCAGGTGAACAGGTGCTCAGGTAGTCAGGTGTCAGGCGATCAGGAGTCAGGTGCGGGCGGCGCTTGGAGGCCGCCAACCAGCTGCGGTCGACGGCAGCCGAGGTCATCAGAATGGCAGGTTCCATCCGGCAATGGAACTCCGGCGTGGCGGATGCAGTCGAATGGTGGGCGGGAGGCGGCCGACGTGGCACGCTACATGCTCCCGCGTACCGCCATGCTCCATGCCCTCAACTTCGCCGATGTCGCGGTTCGGGCCGAGGGCGACCACTGGGTCGTCGTCGATCACGCGGACCGTTGCCTGCTCGAACAGCGGTTTCCGGACCGTGTAGCCGCCATTTCGCTTGGCCTGCTCATCGCCCGCCAGCAGGGCGGCGCGGTGTGGCTCGACAGGTTCGAGACCTCTCCGACACCGCCCGTCTCTCCCGTGACCTGCCACTGACCACGTCGTCGGCGCGACGCCCGCGGTCGGCCCGCCGTCGCTCGAACCGCTCGGGCGAGGCGAACCGGACCGCAACCAGCATGCGGCTGTCGCCGCGCCTACTGCGCGAGCTTGCCCGCGGTGAACGCGGCCAACGCTGCGTGACCTTCCGTCGTCGGGTGGACCACATCCCAGAAGAGGGAACCCGTCCCGATCCCGAAGTCGACATTGCTGCAGCCCTTCGGGTTCAGGAACAG
>JAEYZV010000541.1 GCA_023427865.1 Acidobacteriota bacterium | reverse complement strand
CCGGAGGACGTCGTGGCCTGGATGGGCGGCGTGCAGGCCCAGGAGTACGGCCCCGCGCGCTGGGCGCTCGGGCTTCGGCTCGGCGATGGACTCGACAATGAGGTGGCCGACGCCTTCGACAAGGGGCGAATCGTGCGGACGCACGTGCTGCGACCGACGTGGCATTTCGTGACCCCCACTGATCTGCGCTGGATGCTCGCGCTCACGTCGCCCCGCATCCGGGGCGCGATGGCCGCCTACGACCGCCAGCTCGGCATCGATGTCGCGCTGCGGCGCCGCTCGCGTCGCGTGTTCGAGCGCGCACTCTCTCGACACTCCGACCTGACACGTGCGGAGCTCGCGGCCGCGCTCGGGGCGAGCGGTATCGAGGCCGCCGGTTCTCGGCTGGCGCACCTGGTGCTGCATGCCGAACTGGACGCCGTCCTCTGCAGTGGCCCGCGTCGGGGCAGGCAGTTCACCTACGCACTCGTGGACAGACGCGTGCCGCCAGTGGCGCCGGTTGGCGATCAGGAGGCGTTGGAACGGATCGTCGTGCGCTTCTTCCGCAGCCATGGCCCGGCGACGCTGCGCGATTTCACGTGGTGGTGCGGCCTGCGCATGACCGAGGCCCGACGCGTGCTCGAGTCGCTGCGCGCCTCCTCGTGCGAGGCCGACGGCCTGCGTTACTGGTGGCTGGAGAGCGAGGAGGCGGTACCGCCGCCGCCGGACGGCCCGGTCGTGCACCTGTTGCCGGTCTATGACGAGTACACCGTGGCGTACCGCGATCGCATCGCGGTTCCGCACGGAACGCCATCGCCCGCGGCCGGCGCGCCAAAGGCCATCGTCTTCCATCACGCCGTCGTCGTGGATGGGCAGATCGTCGGCACGTGGCGTGCCGTCGCCGGCTCCAACGGCCTCGCGATCGACGTGCACCTGCGCCGCCGATTCACGCGGGCCGAGCGGCATGCGCTTGCGGAGGCCGCCAGCCGCCACGGCAGGCACGCGGGAACGCGCGTCACCTTGAAGGTGGCCTGATGGCGTCGCAGCCGTATCGTGCCGCGATCGTCGGCACCGGTCGCATCGCTTCGCTGCTCGAACGCGATCCGCTGCGCAGCAGGCCGCACACCCACGCCGGCTGGTACGCCGCCGAGCCGCGCACGACGCTGGTGGCCGGCTGCGACATCGACCCGGAACGGCTTGCCGCATTCGGCGAGGACTGGCAGATCGCCGCTGCACACCGCCACGCCGACCATCGCGAGATGCTGGCGCGCGAGCGCCCCGACATCGTCTCGGTGTGCGCGTATGCCGGCGACAGGTTCGCGATGTGCCGCGCCGCCGCCGATGCCGGTGTACGCGGGCTGTGGATCGAGAAGGCCATCGGCTGTTCGGTGGCCGAGGCGCGCGAGCTGCAGCGGGTGCTGGCCTCGGCCGGCGTCGCCGCCGTCGTGGATCACCCGCGACGCACGGAAGCACGCTACCGAGCCGTGGAGCGGTGGCTGCGCGAGGGTACGTTCGGGCGGCTGGAATCGCTGCACGTGCTCTTCAGCGGGCACGTGATTCACACGGGCACGCACGCCTGGGACCTGCTGCTGGCCTGGTGCGGCCCCTGGACGCGCGTGGATGCCGTCCTCGATGCCCGCAGCGACGACGCCGCGAGCGGCGACGGGCGCGAGGACGATCGCGCGCACGCGGCATTGGCGGCGGCACTGGCCGACGGCGCCGTGCGCGATCGCGGCGGCCGGGCGCGCATCGGATTCGCCAACGGCGTGGAGGCCTTCGTCAGCGGCGGCGCGAAGGACTACTTCGTCTTCCAGTGCGATCTGATCTGCAGCAACGGGCGGGTGCGCATCGGCAACGACGTATGGGAGGTGCTCTCCCCGTCGCGCAGCCCGCGGTACTCCGGGTACCGTGAACTCGCGCCGATCGATCCCGGTGACCTGATGGTGCCTGCCGACAGCGAGCCTGCGTCGCTCCTCGACGCGCTGCTTTCTGCGCTGGACACGGGACGGGAGCCCGCGCAGTCGGTGGCCGCCGCCACCGACGCGCTGGCACTCGGCATCGCGGTGATGCAGGCAGGGCTGAGCGGCGCGACCGTCACGCCAGCAACGCTCGATGTCACGCTGCGGATCGCGAGTGTCTGAACGGCGCTCAGGCTGGAGGCGCCGGTTCGGAGACGTCGCGCACGAGATCGCCCGTCTGTTCGGCGGTCGCCCACCGTGCCAGGTCGGCTTGCGCCACGATGCCGCGGACGATGCCGTTCTCGTCGACGATCGGCAGTCGCCGCACCTGATGTGCCTGCATCATCTCCACGGCGTCGCTGACCTGGGCGTCGCGCGGCAGCGACAGCGCCGGCTTGGTCATGCACGACGCCGCGGTGGCGCCGCGGACGTCCTGCCCCTGTGCAATGAGCCGGATCACGATGTCGCGATCGGTGACAACGCCGACGAGGGCGCCACTCCCGCCTGACTCGACGACGGGGATCTCCCCGCAATCGTGATCGCGCATGAGTCGCGCGACGTTCTCTATGGTCGTGTCAGGCGTGCAGCACGCCGGGTTGGGAGTCATCAGTTCGGCGATATCCATGGACGGACGTACCTGCAAGCGCCCGGCCAGGTCGATGCTTCTCCACCCCAGGGGTAGCCGTCGGGCCTTGCCCGACGGGTCGGCGACGACCTTCGTCAGGGGGCGGGCGCGTCGTCGCCGACGGCAATGCCTTCGCGACGCGGATCGGCGCCCCCGAACCAGCCGGTCGCCGTGCGTTCGATGGCCTGCAGGCCCGACGTGAGCTCGACGTAGGTGACCGCGTGGCCTCGTTCCTCGAGCGCTGCGCCGAGCGCGTCACCCGCACGGTCGCGCTCGAGCTCGGTCGGACCATTGCGGCTGCCGAAGTTCGGCAGGTCGATCGCGTCCTGCACGTTCAACCGCCAGTCGAGCGTGGCGAGCAGCACCTTGCCGACGTAGTTGATGATCGCGCTTCCGCCCGGCGACCCGAGCGTCATGCGCACGCGGCCATCGGTCTCGTCGAACACGAGCAGCGGCGTCATCGAGGACCGGGGGCGCTTGCCCGGTTCCACGCGATTGGCGACGGCGGCGCCCGCGTGTGTCGTCGGGGCGAGGGAGAAATCCGTGAGCTGGTTGTTCAGCAGGAACCCCCGCACCATCTGGCGCGACCCGAATCCATCCTCGATGGTCGTGGTCATCGCCAGCGCATTGCCGTCGCCGTCAATCACGGAGATGTGTGAGGTGGACGGACGTTCGAGGGAGATGCCGGGGACGAGCGCGCTCGTCGCACCAGGCGGTACGCCGAACGAGGCGCGACCCATCGAGCGGTCGCCGATCAGCCCGCCCCGCCGGGCCAGGTACCCGGGAGCGAGCAGCGGCTGCACGGGGACGTCGACGAATGCCGGGTCGCCCACGTACGCGTCACGATCCGCATAGGCAAGACGCGCAGCCTCCGTATACAGGTGTACCGCCTGCGGGTCGAGTACCCAGCGCCCGTCGGCGCCTCTCGTCGGTGCGAGCGTGCCGAGATCCCACGGTTCGATCATGCCGAGAATCTGCGCCAGGGCGAGCGTGCCGCTGCCGGGCGGCGGAAAGCCGCAGATGCGCGTGCCGCGGTAGGCAAAGCACAGGGGATCGCGCTCGACGGGCGTGTAGCCGGCCAGATCGGCCTCGCTGAGCACGCCCGGGTTGGTGGGGTGCGCCCGCACCTTCGCGACGATGTCGCGGGCGATCTCCCCGGTGTAGAACGCGTCGGCGCCCTCACCGGCGATGCGGCGGAGCGCACTGGCAAGCGCAGGGTTACGCAACACGTCGCCCTCCCGCTTCGGGGAGCCGTCCTCCCGATAGAAGTACGCGCGCGCGTCGGGGTCGTCGCGCAGGAACGTCTCGCGGTCGAGCAGGCGCGCGAGCCGCGGGCTGATGGCGAACCCGTCCTCGCAAAGGCGGATCGCCGGCGCGAACAGCCGTGGCCATGCCAACCGGCCGTGGCGGCGATGCGCGAGCGCCAGCATGCGAACCGCACCTGGCGCGCCGACCGATCGGCCGCCGACGATGGCCTGCGGCAGCGGCATCGGGACGCCATCCTGGAGGAAGAGGCGATCGGTGGCCGCCATCGGCGCCGTCTCGCGGCCGTCCAG
>JAEYZV010000528.1 GCA_023427865.1 Acidobacteriota bacterium | reverse complement strand
CATTCAGGGAGAACTGAATCACTTTGGCTCTCGCAGGCGTGATCTTCGACTTCGACGGCGTGCTCGCCGACAGTGAACCGGTGCACCTGCACGTCTTCCAGACGGTGCTCGATTCCATCGGCATCACGCTGACGGCCGAGGACTACTACGCGCGCTACCTCGGATACAGCGACCGCGACGCGTTCATGCACGTCCTGCGCGATCACGGCCGCACGCTGCCGGAACCCGAGCTGGACGCGCTGCTCGAGACGAAGAAGGCGATCTTCCCGCAGGCGATCGGCGACCATGCGCTCTACCCCGGCGCGGCCGAGTGCGTCGCCCGCATTGCAGCGCAGGTGCCGGTCGCGATTGCGTCCGGAGCGCTGCGCGAGGAGATCGCGTTGATCCTCGATCGCAGCGGCCTCGCGTCGCACTTCCCGCTCATCGTCGCGGCCGGCGACACGCCGCGGAGCAAGCCGGCGCCCGACCCGTACGCCCGCGCGTTCGAGCTGCTTCAGGAGCGCGGCGGCCTGCGAGCTGACGCCACGCCCTCGCAGGTGGTCGCCATCGAGGACTCTGAATGGGGCCTGCAGTCGGCACGCGACGCCGGGCTGCGCGCCGTCGCCGTGCTCACGTCCTACGCGCAGGATCGCCTGCCGAGCGCCGAGGCCTGGTTCACCTCGATCGGCGACGTGACGATCGAGCGCCTCGACGCGATCGTCGCTGCGGAAAGGCAGCCTGTGTGACACCCGAGGACGTACAGGCGTTCGTGGCGCTCGCGCAGCGTCCCGGCGAGGACGACCTCGCCGAAGCCGCGCTGCAGCTCGCCCGGCTCGAGTACCCCGGACCGCGCGTGCTGGAGGCCGTTGCGCACCTGCAGCACCTGGCCGATCGCACCGGCGCCTTCGTGCAGGCCTCGGCCGCCACCGGCGACGTCGTCGCACACGTGCAGCAGCTCGGGCACTTCCTGTTCGACACCGAGGGCTTCACCGGCAACCTGGGAGACTACGAGGACCCGCGCAACAGCTTCCTGAACGACGTGCTGGTCCGGCGCAAGGGCATCCCCATCACGCTCTCCATCATCTACATGCACGTCGGCCGTCGTGTCGGGCTGTGGCTCGAGGGCGTGAACTTCCCCGGCCACTTCCTCGTGCGGTGCAAGGGCATGCTCGGCGATGCGGCGCCCACCGAGGACCTGATCCTCGACCCGTTCCATGGCGGCATCGTGCTCACCGAGCGCGACTGCGCGCGCATGCTCGCCCGTCATGCCGGCGAAGGCGCGCGCTTCGACCGGGTGCTGCTCGCGCCCGCCTTCAAGACGCAGATCCTCGTGCGCATGCTCGTGAACCTCAAACGGGCGTATGCCAGGATGCGCGCGTTCTCGCGCGCCCGGGACGTCTCCGATCTCGTGCTCGCGCTCGATCCGGCGTCGCTCACCGAGTTGCGCGATCGCGGGCTGCTCTCCTACCAGATGGGTCACTTCGGCGCCGCCCTCGCGGACCTCGAGCGGTACCTCGCACTCACGGCACGGCAGACGCGCCGCGACGAGGACGAGGACGAGGCGAAGGAGGAGTTCGAGGCCGTGTGGGAACACGTGAAGAACCTCCGTCGCCGCGTCGCCTCGTTGAACTAGCCACCCGACGCGGAAGTCCAACCGCGTCGCGATCCCATCCGACCGTTTGGATCGAATCGATCCAAAAACCCCGCCCCGCCCGTCCGAAATTGGACTGACCTCACGCCGATTTCGGCAACTTCCGGTCCCCTCGCCCCTGGCAGAAGAGTTGCTCGCTCGCGGCGCAACCAGCGAGGTTCGTCCCACGTAGCATCCAGTTCGGCCCAGCTCCATGGGCGCCGTGTGCGCCGTCGTTCCCCGAAGTGAGGGCCTCCGGGGCGCCCGCGGCAGCTTCGCGATCCGGGGTCGGGGGCCGCGCTCCGCACTTTGCGGGGACGGCCCCTTCGTGAACGTTCCAAGGGGAGAGGACCACAAGATGAGAGGCAGATTGCTTGCGCTGCTGGCGGCGACAGGTGTGCTGGTGAGCAGTGCCGTGCCCGCGATGGCACAGGCACCCACCGGCGACATCGTCGGTCGAGTGGTGGACACGTCCGGGGCCGTGCTCCCCGGAGTCGTCGTGACGGTGAGCGGCGGCAGCCTGCTGCGGCCGCAGGCGGCGACGACGGGCGACACGGGCACGTACCTGTTCCCCGGCCTGCAGCCCGGGGTCTACACCGTGAAGTTCGAGCTCACCGGGTTCAAGACGATCGTCGTCGAGCAGGTGCAGGTCAACGTCGGCAGCAACACGACCACCAACGCGACGCTCGACGTCTCGACGCTCGAGGAGACGGTCACGGTGACGAGCGAAGCGCCGCTCGTCGACACGCGCAAGGTGGGCACGAGGACGAACTACACCCAGGAGCAACTCCAGGACATCCCGTCAGCACGCGACCCGTGGGTGATGCTCGAGCGCACGCCCGGCATCGCAATGGATCGCGCCAACGTCGGCGGCAGCCAGTCTGGGCAGCAGTCGGGCTACATCTCGCGCGGCGCCACGACCACCAACAACAAGTGGCTGCTCGACGGCGTGGACATCACCGATCAGGCGGCCACGGGTGCGTCGGCCGTGTACTACGACTTCGACATGCTCGAGCAGATGCAGATCAGCACCGGCGGCAACGACGTGACGCAGCAGACCGGTGGCGTCGGCATCAACCTCGTGACCAAGAGCGGCACCGATCAGTTCCGCGGCACCGGGCGCTACTACGTGACCGACGACGAGCTCGGATCCACGAACCTGACCGAGGACCTGCGTCGGCAGGGGGCGCGGTCAGGCGCGCCGATCCAGAACATCAAGGACTACGGCATCGAGGGCGGCGGCCCGATCTGGAGAGGCCGCGCCTGGTTCTGGGGCTCCTACTCGAAGCAGAACATCAAAGTCGGCGTGGTCAACTTCTACCAGAAGGTACCGGGTTGCCCCGTCAACGCGGCCGATCCGCTGGCGCAGCAGCTGTCGGTGGCCGAGATCAACAGCTGCCTGAACACCGACCTGACCGCGCTCGACAACTACAACATCAAGGGCAGCGGCCTGCTGTTCTCCGGCAACACGTTCACGTGGCACAGCAACTTCGCCGACAAGGTGCGGAACGCGCGCGACGCGAGCGACACGCGTCCGTTCGAAACGACGTACATCCAGGAAGGCCCGGTGTGGACGCACAAGGCGAGCGACAGGCACGTGTTCGACGATCGCCTCATCGCCGAGGCGGCGTACGCGCACGTCGGCGGCGGCTTCGGGCTGCTCTTCCAGGATCCGGCCAACCGCCAGATCCAGCCGCTGAACGACCTGGGCACGGGCCGGTGGGAGCGCTCGTACAACCAGTCGGAGTTCGATCGGCCGGCAACGAGCATCGCCCTGACGAGCACCTACTTCGTGCCGGCAACACTTGGTGGTGACCACGCCATCAAGGTCGGCTACAACTTCCGCGACACGCCTGCGAGCTCCACGACGGTTTACGGCGGTGACGTGTATGCGCAGACGCGCAACGGCGTACCGGAGCGCGCCCAGTTCTGGCGCAGCGCCTTCACCGACTACGCGATGACCACGCACAGCGCGTTCCTGCAGGACAACTTCACGCGCGACCGGCTGACGCTGTCGGCCGGCTTCCGCTGGGATCGGCAGGACGACGAGGCGCTGGCCAGCGCCGTCGATTCCAATCCGCTGGTACCGCAGTGGCTCCCCGGCATCGCCTTCGCGGGGGCCGACTCCGGCGTGGTGTTCTCGAACTGGTCGCCGCGGCTCGGCGTCGGGTACGACCTGTTCGGCACCGGTCGCACGGTGCTGCGCTCGTCGTTCTCGGTCTATTACGGGCAGATCGCGCCAGGCAGCCTGTCGGGCACGCTGAACCCCGTGAGTTCTGCCAGCATCTCGTTCCCGTGGAACGACGCCAACGGCGATCGCGTCGTGCAGCTCGACGAAGTGACGCTGGAGCGATCGGCGGTCATCACCTTCAGCGGCAACTACAACCCCGACAACCCGGGGTTCCTCGGCACGACGAACACGGTCGATCCGGGACTGAAGAACGACAGGACGGTTGAGTACACGGCGACGGCCGACCATCAGCTCGGCAGCAGCGTGGCGGTGTCACTCAGCTACATCTACCGGAGATACTCGGACTTCCGCTTCGACCAGCGTGTGGGCATCAGCGAGTCCAACTGGGTGCCCACGACATACCAGCCGACGTGCGCAGCCGCGGCACCGTCGTGCCCGCAGCTGACGTACTACCAGCCGAACATCAGCATCCCGGGCGTGCAGCGCCTCGTGAACCGCGGCGGGTACACGCGCGACTTCAACGGGCTCGAGGCGGTGCTCACAAAGCGCATGAGCGACCGCTGGATGCTCGACATGAACTACGGCTACAACAGCGCCGTGGACAACTTCGCCTCCGTCCAGGGCTACAGCAGCACGTTCGACCCGACCAACCTGGCCAACTACGACGGCCGCCAGTACGCGGTTGAGGCGGGCGGCAGCGGCATCGACAACGTCTTCGTGAACGCCAAGCACCTGTTCAAGATGGCAGGCGTCTACGCCGCACCGTGGGACATCAACATCGGCGCGACCTACAACTTCCGCCAGGGCTACCTGTTCCCGCAGCGCATCCTCTCGCCGAACCGGTCGGGCGCCGCAGGCACGGTCAACCTGCTGCTCCAGCCGTTCGGTGAAAGCCGCTACGACACGTTCCAGATGGTGGATGCCCGCGTCGCCAAGCGCTTCGTGTTCGGCCGCCGCAGCGTCGAGGCCAGCCTGGACATCTTCAACGTCGGCAACGTCAACACCGTGCTGACGCGCAACCTGAACCAGGCCGCTGCCACGGCCAATCAGGTGACGGGCATCGTGGCGCCGCGCGTGCTCCGTCTGGGCGTGCGTGTGCAGTTCTAGCGGGTGCATCAACGCCCCGCCCACGTGCTCCTGGCGCGGCAACCGCCGCGGTCGCGACCATCCCTCCGGTCGCGGCCTGCGCGGCTTCGCTGCGCGTTGCACGTCCCCACCCGGTAGCACGCCTCGTTCGCGACGTCCGTATGGCTGACTAGGTGGCTTCCGGCGGCGGGGGCATACTCGCGCAAGCGGAGGCCGCCGATGACGAACCAGAGCGCGACGCACAAGTGCGCGCATCCGAGCTGCGTGTGTCAGATTCCGTCGAACCAGAAGTACTGCAGCGACTACTGCAAGTCGGCGCCGGAAACCGAATTCCGGTGCTACTGCCAGCACCCCGACTGCCGCAAGGCCCAGTAGCAGCGGCGCGGCCTCAGAC